>CAVTLU010000022.1:0-155655 GCA_963735545.1 uncultured Acidobacteriaceae bacterium | reverse complement strand
TTGGGCACCTCATCTGTAGTAGTCTGCGGATTGATTTCGGAGGCCTCCAACGCCGGTCCCATTGCTAATCACCACAGAACGGTGAAATCGAAGGTGGAACGAGAGTTTCGTCGTATGCTAAGGTGAGCGGGAGGTCACAAGAGACCTTCTGGTATCCATAAACTTCTTTAACACAGACCCCGTAAGAGTCGGTCCAGAATAACTTGGCGATTCGCGAGACTAGTAATCCATAGGCCGGTTGTGTGAGTCGCCACTACTGAGAAGCCTTTGTCAGGTCGCGACAGTTCGATGGAGTACGCTTGACTGCAGGGACGCCAACACAAAATAGAGGAGCCTCGGCGGAAGGATTTACCCAGTTATTTCTTGCCAGCTTTGTCGCACTTTTCTTCGAGTTGCTTGTTATTCGTTATTTGTCGACCGAAGTTCGAGCCTTCACGAATCTGAAAAACCTGCCGCTGATCGCGTGCTTCTTCGGCATCGGCCTGGGCATAGTTCTGAGAGAACGGGTCAGCGGCTTTCAGGCGGCCTTCCCGATACTCGGCTCTGTCCTGTTTCTTTCGATCCGATTTTCTTCGCAGCTTCACCTCTCAACCAGCGAAGTGCTATGGGACTACGGGATATTAGAGACCTCGGGCACGAGTCTTCTAGGGCGTGCGCTGGCTGCATTCCGTTTCATAGCGGTCGTCCTGATCCTACTCGCACTGGTGATTGGCTTTTTCGTCTACCTGGGAGCATTGATTGGGCGATACTGGAGGTCGCAGTCGCCGCTGCGGGCGTATGGAATCAACTTGGCAGGTAGTTTGTTGGGCGTAGTTGCCTTTTCACTGCTAGCCAGCCAAGATGCATCGCCCCCAATTTGGTTTCTCGTTGGATTTGTTGCGCTGCTTCCTTTTATCATCCGGCAACCCGTGTCGCTTGTTTTGTTTGCTCTGTCTCTTGCCTGCATCTCCATACCACAACCCGGCACTTTTTGGTCGCCCTATCATAGGATTGATCTCCAGCCTCTGCCGATCGTCGAAGGCAATCAACCGTCAGCTTACACCGTCGTGGCGGATCATCGTTACTACCAGCATCTTGCGGATCTTTCGCCGGGCTTCCTCGCTCGTCATCCATCGGTTCGACCTTATTCTTTTCTGGTGCAGTACTACGACGTTCCTTATCTCGTCATGCCGAATCCGAAGAATGTTCTTATTCTAGGCGCAGGAACCGGAAACGATGTTGCCGGCGCGCTTCGCCACGGAGCGCAGCACATTGATGCGGTTGAGATCGATCCAGTCATTCTCGGCATTGGCCGGAAATATCATCCGGAACACCCGTATGATTCTCCACGAGTCACCGTCCATGTAGACGACGCACGCGCGTTCTTGCAAAAGACGAGAGAAAAATATGATCTGATCGTCTATGCGTTTCTGGATTCCTCCGTCCTGTTGAGCAGCTTTTCTTCCCTGAGGCTGGATAACTACGTTTACACATTAGAGAGTTTTGAACATGCGAAAAATCTGTTGGCCTCGAACGGGACTATGGTGATTTCCTTCGCGACGGGCCGAAGCTTCGCTACCGATCGCCTGTTCGCGACCGTGTCCCAAGCTTTTGGAGAACCACCGACTGCTTATCTCACCCACTTTCGGGTAAATGGGGTATTGCTGGTGGAGGGGCGCGGCCGGGAGACGAAAATCCCAGGATTGGAAGAAGTGACAGAGGAGTTGACGCCAAGGCTGCGCACCACTCTCGTTGCCACCGACAAATGGCCGTTCTTGTACCTGGTGAGCCGGTCGATCCCGAGCTCAATTTTCGTCGTAACGTTGATTTTCATTATAGGGGTGTGGGCAATCCTTAAGGTTTCGGGATGCATAGGTTGGAGAACGAACCCCACGCTCTTGCACTTCTTTTTTTTGGGAGCCGGGTTCCTGTTGCTGGAGACGAAAGCCGTTACTCAGTTATCCCTTCTGTTTGGCAGCACCTGGATTGTAAATTCTGTTGTTATCGCTTCATTTCTTTTCCTGGCGATATTGTCCAACGTCACAGCCAGCCTTTGGACCGTTCCGAAGACAGTAAGCTACGCCTTGCTTTTTCTGCTTTTGGCGGCGGACCTGTGGTTCCCATATGCGGCGCTGGCGGGCAGCTCCGTGTCGCTGAAAGTGTTGCTGGCTGGCGGTTGGGTGGCCCTTCCAGTTTTCTTTTCCGGTTTGATATTCTCCAGCGGATTGAAAGAAATAGGCATTTCGGCGGAAGCCTTTGGTACCAACCTATTTGGCGCTGTGGTCGGTGGAGTTTTCGAAAATGCCGTCATGGTCGGAGGAACGACCGTTCTCATTGCACTGGCAGTGACATTTTACGTTTTCTCTGCAATCACTTTCATGTATCGACGACCAGCCTAAGAGACGAACGCATAGTCGACCTCGCCGCCAAACGGGATTTTCGCTTGCCGAACAATTTGTCGTATTCTTACGTGAACGGCAGACTCTAGTAGGCTTTCTCAGTGTCGAAATGTCGCGAAGAACGCGGGTGTGACCTATGATCTTTTCCCGTCGCAACTTTGTTCGCTCCAGCGCTATGGCCGGAGCATTTCTAGTTTCACCTCACAGCGCGCCGTCACAAACCGCCGCGGCTCCGCATGACACTCCCTCGCCTATCCGCCTCGGACTGGCCAGCTACACCTTCCGCCACTTCGACCGGGCGCAACTGATCGCCTTCATGAAGCAACTGAATGTCGACGCGCTCAACGCCAAAGACGTGAAAGATCATCTGCCCATGGACCCGCTGGAAGAGGCGAAAGCGCTGGCAGATTACGCCGCCGCCGGCATCAAGCTGCACGCTGCGGGAGCGATTTACTTCACCAAAGATGACGACGAAGACATTCGCGGCAAGTTCGAGTACTGCAAGCGAGCGGGCATTCCCGTAATTGTCGCGGGCGACCCCACGCCAGAAAACCTGCCGAGGATTGAGAAGTTTGTGAAGCAGTATGACATCCGCATCGCGATCCACAATCATGGCCCCGAAGATAAATTGTGGCATTCGCCGCTGGATGTCCTGAGGGCGGTCAAGAACATGGACCCTCGCATCGGATGCTGCATCGACGTAGGCCACACGGCGCGGGCTGGCACCGATGTAGCGCAAGCCATTCACACCGTGGGGCCTCGGCTCTTCAACATGCACATGAAGGACCTGAGCGATTTCCAAAGCAAGGAGAGCCAGGTCACGGTGGGAGAAGGCAAGATGCCGGTGCGCGCGATCTTCGAAGCTCTGATCGCGACCAAATACCATGGATTCGTCGATCTGGAGTACGAGATACACGAAGATGACCCGATGCCGGGAGTCGCCAGCAGCTTCGCTTATATGCGAGGGGTGATCGCGGGCATGGGATATGAGCGAGCGGATGGCGGATGGACCACATCTGCGCGGGGGTTAAGATAAACAGCATTGCCAGTTCCAATGCCATTTACTCGGAAGCGAACCAGTTTGGAGAGCAGCTACTTCAATCCATCGGGTACGTGCCTTAGGGGCCCCCAAAGAGTTTTAGAAAGGGGCGAACTAAGAAATATACAAATGTCTACGAAGAGACCAATGACCGGCGACATTTTTGAGGCCAAGACACCGTCTGGGCTGGCTTATTTTCAGTACACACACGATGGCGCGGACATGGGTCAGTTGGTGCGGGTACTTCCAGGGCTTTTCGACAATCGGCCAAACGGATTTGGAGAGCTAGCGGAACAGAAGGAGCTTTACCTCGTTTTTTACTCGCTGAATTCAGCGCTGCGTAACGATCAAGTGGAGTTCGTATCTCATCAGCCCGTGCCGGAGTGGGCACGACCGTATCCCATGATGCGCTGGGCTGGTGCGCGTGACGCGAGCGGAAAGACAGTTGCCTGGAAGATATTCAGCGCATCTAGCCGGCTGACTCTCGAAGAACACGAGCAAACACCGGTTATTCACAACCTGACACCGCAGCAAGAGAGGTTGTCGATTCACCATCTTTGGGCACATCCCGTGATGATCAAAGAGCTCGCTCGCGGCTGGACACCAGAACGTGCAGAAGAACTCCGGCTGCGGGACGTCACTGAAGCTGAGAAGCAAAGGGCGAATCCCCTTCCCGATAAAAATGTTTCCATGAGGCACTATCTGTCTTTCCCAATAAGTCGAATGCGGAACAAGCTTGTGAACGGCTTCGCAAACGAGGGTTCTCTGCAGAAATTCGTAAGGGCACAACCGGTAAAGACTGGCTTGCCTTAGCGACGAGGCTCCCCCGAGGACCGGCGAACAAATGGGTCGACTTCGCGAGGACATGGAGGCCTTGGCAGCGCAGTTCAGCGGCGAATACGATGGCTGGGAAACGGAAAGCGGCTCTTTTGATTCTGAGACTGTTGGGCGGGATCAGAAGGCGAATTAGCTCACCCAGCACGTTTGGGAAGAAAGGGGGTCCGACATCTGCGAGTGAAGTATTACTCCGGAAAGACCACCCAAGTTTCATGGGGTCCAAGGTTTGCCGCTTTTGGAAAGCTGGGACCCGCCCCGGAGCCACGGACCCTTCTTCGATTATTCGTTAACGGAAAAATACCCACAGGGTTGGTCTCGTGGATTTCCACCTTTGTCGCAAAAAACGCGACAAGGATGGTGCACCCTTGGTTGATTAGAGGGACAGAAGAATCAGCCAGAAGCCCGCGTTCCATCTAAACCAGCTGCGGCTTTACCAAGTACAAATCGCGGCCCGCGTTCTCGACGATCAGCGTATCCGCGTCTCCTTCATAGTTCTCGCGGCGGAAGCTGCGTGGGTCGAGGTAGCCCAGGTTGACTTGGCGGCAAATCTCCTCGGGGATCGTGGACGACAGTGTAATCGCGTAGCGCGGCACAACGTTGCCTTCTGCCGTGCGGCGTCCCGCAAAGCTCACATGCGCCAGGTGCGCTGCCACGCACAGGTTTCGCCGCAAGTCGTCAGACGTGGCAACCAACTCGCAGACGGTTTCGAGTGGTGCGTAGCCGTAGCGCTTGATGAGTTCGCCGTGAACCGCCGACAGCGTCTTCAGGTGGGGCGCGTAGATGATCAGTTCGCCGCACTCTTCAATCACCGGTCCGAGGCGATAGCTGGCCTTGCCGCCCACCCATAGGTCTTCGAGGTGCTCGTCGAGCAGCGCCACTACGCGCCGGTATTTTCTCCCTGTGTATTTAATGTGTACATCGCGGCTGACGGCGGCGGCGCTTCGCACCGCCTCGCGGAAGTCTCCGCAGAACAGCGCATAGGTACGCAGTCGGCCATGGTCGCGCGAGACTACAGAACTCAGCGAGATCACGCGCGCCGGGATGAAGTCGGCGGCCGCTTCGAACAGATGGCGGGTCGGAGTCTCCACGCGGCCGATCACGTTCTCCACTCCGGCGAGCGCTCCCAGCCAATGAGTGGCATGAGTCAATTCCGGCCCGGCCACTCCAGGGAAAAAGTACTTGGCGCCGCCGGAGAATCCCGCGACTTCATGCGGCATGGTCGTACCAAAGAGCAGAACCGTGTCGTACTGGCCGGGAGCAAGCAGGCGGTTCACGGTCAGGTCAATGGGCCAGTCGATCAATCCGCCGGTAATCTCCTTTACCTGAGCCGGTCCGAGCCTGCCGATAATCGCAAGCTTCTCTGGATTCGCCCAATCGTGGTCGAAAATTTGCCCCAGCCCCGGAATCGGAATTCCTGGCACGCCGCCGATCTTGATCCGCTTCTCCCGATCGCTCATTGGGGAGTGGGTTCCCTGGGCGATCAGCGCGTCATACCGGCTGATGTTGTGTTGCTGCAAAATCTGTGCCACCAATGGGAACAGCACGTCCGTGTTGTCGTCGCGCGTCTTGTCAGCAACGATCGCCAGCACCTTCGAACCACGGGAGATGCCGGCCAGCGCGTCAGCCAGAATTCCGCGCAGCTCCGATGGAGACAGATCGGACTTCGCACTGCCCTGACCAACCAAAGACGAAATGGGAGCGGAAACACTCATAGGTCGTTAACCCTACATCCCGAAGTATAGCTCCGGAACGCTGTCGCTAGGCGAGCCCCACCCTTCGCGTGATTGTTCTTTCCGTCGCGATCGGGGTCCGTTAAGGGAATGCACTCACACTAGCCGGGGCGCTCCCCTCAAAATTTCCATCACTGCTATCGAAATTCTTGATTGTACTTTTGGTGGCGCTCCTGGATTTATCAATAAGATGCAAGACTATCCTCTAAGCCCCTGGGGACCGTGGTATACGGCTTGCCACGATCCGAGACGAACCTCATCCCCTCAACGGCTGATTATGATTGAGCGGAGACGCCCAAGATCATGTCGACGCCGACGCATTCCAATACCTCGAAGTTCAGGACCACGAGGTTCAAGACCGCCAATGGCTCTGCCCCCTGCCCAGGGGATGTACGACCCGCGCTACGAGCACGATGCTTGCGGCATTGGGTTTGTGGCCAACATTCGCGGGGAGAAGAGCCACGCGATCATCCAGCAGGGCATTCAGGTACTGATCAATCTGACGCACCGCGGTGCTTGCGGATGCGATCCGGAGACCGGCGACGGGGCCGGCGTTCTGATTCAGATCCCGCACAAGTTCTTTGCGCGCGAATGTGCCTGCGCTCGGCTTTGAATCTGCCCGCGCCGGGCGAGTATGCCGTGGGCATGTGTTTTTTGCCGGTGGAGAAGCATCAGCGGCTGCAGGCGGAAGGCATTCTGGAGCGCATCATTCGGCGAAGAAGGCCTGACCGTGCTGGGTTGGCGCGACACGCCGGTGGAGGGCGATGCGATTGGCCGCGTGGCGCGGGCTTCGCAACCTTATATCGAGCAGATTTTTGTGGGCCGCGGCGCCGGGCATGGACGAAGACGCCTTCGAGCGCAAGCTGTACGTGGTGCGCAAGCTGGCGGAGCGGGAGATTGCCGAGTCGGATATCGAAGACTAAGCAATTCTTCTATATTCCGTCGCTCTCCGCGCGCACCATTGTTTATAAGGGGCTGCTGCTGGCGCCGCAGATCGCGAATTTCTATGGCGAGCTGTCCGATCCGGACGTCGAGAGCGCGATCTGCCTGGTGCATCAGCGCTTCTCTACCAATACGTTTCCCAGCTGGCAACTGGCTCATCCTTATCGCTACATCGCGCACAACGGCGAGATCAATACGCTGAAGGGCAACGTGGCGTGGATGCATGCGCGCCAGTCGATGCTGGAGTCTCCGTTATTCGGTGACGACTTGAAGAAGATGTTTCCGGTGATCGCGCCGGGTGGCAGCGACTCGGCGAACTTCGACAATGCGGTCGAGTTGCTGTTTCAGGCGGGGCGGTCATCTGCCGCACGTGATGGCCATGCTGATTCCCGAGGCCTGGTCGGGGAATCCGCACATGAAGACTGGGAAGCGGGCGTTTTACGAATATCACGCGTCGCTGATGGAGCCCTGGGACGGCCCGGCGGCGATTGCGCTTTACCGATGGCCAGGTGATCGGCGCGACGCTTGACCGCAACGGATTGCGGCCGGGGCGCTACGTCGTCACCAATGACGATCTGGTGGTGATGGCGTCTGAAGCCGGCGTGCTCGAGATCGAGCCGTCGCGCGTGAAGTAGCAAAGGCCGCTTGCAGCCGGGCAAGATGTTTCTGGTGGATACGGTCGAAGGCCGCATCATCTCCGACAAAGAGATCAAGCAGAAGCTGAGCACGCGGCAGCCTTATGGGCAGTGGCTGAAAGAAAAACAGATCACGATGGACAAGCTGCCGGAGCCCTCGCGCGTGCAAGGCGGCAATCGCGAGACCATCCTGTGCCGGCAGCGGGCGTTTGGCTACACCGACGAAGACCTGAAGATGATCCTCGAGCCGATGGCGGGCGAAGGGCGAAGAGCCGATCGGGCTCGATGGGGACCGATACGCCGCTGGCTTGTTTGTCGGACCGTCCGCAGGCTTTGTTCAGCTACTTCAAGCAGCTGTTCGCGCAGGTGACCAATCCGCCGATCGATCCGATTCGCGAAGAGATGGTGATGTCGCTGATCAGCTACATCGGCACCGAGCGCAACATCCTGGAAGAGACGCCGGACAACTGCCACACGCTGAAGCTGCCGCATCCGATTCTGACCAATCGCGTGCTGGAGAAATTGCGGCGGGTTTCGACGGGCGATTTGCTGGCGACGACTCTGTCGACGCTGTACCGGGCCGCCGGATGGCGAAGCCGGGTTGAAGACGGCGCTGGAGGAACTGGGGCGGCGCGCCGTCGCTGGCGGTGAAGAATGGCTACACGCTGCTGATTCTCTCCGACCGCGGCGTGGATAAAGACTATGCGCCCATTCCCAGCCTGCTGGCGCTGGCGGCGGTGCACAACCTGCTGGTGCGGGAAGAGACGCGCACCCAGGTGGCGCTGATTATCGAGTCGGGCGAGCCGCGCGAGGTGATGCACTTTGCGCTGCTGATCGGCTATGGCGCGAGCGCGGTGAATCCGTATCTGGCGCATCGAAACTCTGGAAGACCTGGCTTGGCGTGGCTATCTGCCGGATGGCCTGAACGCCGAAGTTGCGGTGAAGAATTTCATCAAGGGCGTCAACAAAGGACTGCTGAAGACTTTCTCGAAGATGGGTATCTCGACGCTGCAGAGCTATCGCGGGGCGCAGGTGTTTGAGGCGATCGGGCTGAGCAAGGAACTGGTCGACGCCTACTTCGCCGGCACGACTTCGCGTCTGGAAGGAGTTGGCCTCGGAGTGCTGGCGCGCGAAGCGCAGATGAAGCATGAGTTCGCGTTCCGTGCCGCTGACCGAGTCCGATACCGAACTGGCGGTCGGCGGCAGCTATCACTACCGCATCAACGGCGAATATCACCTGCTGAATCCGCTGACCATCAGCAAGCTGCAACACGCGGTGCGGCAGTCGAGCTTTGCCACGTTCCAGGAATACACCGAGCTGATCGACAAGCAGAGCCAGAACATGGCGACGCTGCGCAGCTTGATGAAGATCAAGAAGGCGAAGAAGCCGATTCCGATCGAGGAAGTGGAGCCGGCGAAGGAAATCGTGAAGCGGTTCACGACCGGCGCGATGTCGTTCGGGTCGATCAGCAAAGAAGCGCACGAGACGCTGGCGATTGCCATGAACCGGATCGGCGGAATGTCCAACACCGGCGAAGGCGGCGAGGACGAAGAGCGCTACAAGCGCGACGCCGAACGGAGACTGGCGGCGCAGCGCGGTGAAGCAGGTGGCTTCGGCGCGATTTGGAGTGACCGCGAATTACCTGGTGAACGCGGCCGAGCTGCAGATCAAAATGGCGCAGGGCGCGAAACCCGGTGAGGGCGGCCAGCTTGCCGGGGCACAAAGTGGATGACGTAATCGCGCGGCTGCGGCATTCGATCCCTGGAGTGGGTTTGATTTCGCCGCCGCCGCATCACGACATTTATTCGATTGAAGACCTGGCGCAGTTGATCTACGACTTGAAGAACGTGAATCCGCAGGCGCGGATTGCGGTGAAGCTGGTGTCGGAGATCGGCGTAGGCACGGTTGCGGCGGGCGTCGCCAAAGCGCATGCCGATGTGGTGCTGATCAGCGGCGACAGCGGCGGGACCGGCGCATCTCCGTGGAGTTCGATCAAGCATGCCGGCATTCCGTGGGAGCTGGGCCTCGCGGAAACGCAGCAGGTTTTGCTGATGAATGACCTGCGCAGCCGCATTCGCGTGCAGACCGACGGCAAGCTGCAGACCGGGCGCGACGTAGTGATCGCGGCGCTTCTCGGCGCCGAGGAATTTGGCTTTGCCACCACGCCGCTGATCACGATGGGCTGCATCATGCTGCGCAAGTGCCATCTGAATACTTGTTCGGTTGGCATTGCCACGCAGGATCCGGAGCTGCGCAAGAAGTTCACCGGCACGCCTGAGCATGTCATCAATTTCTTCTTCTATATCGCCGAGCAGATGCGGCAATACATGGCCGAGCTGGGCTTCCGCAAGGTCGACAAGATGGTCGGCCGCGTCGACATGCTCGACACGCAACCGGCGGTCGATCACTGGAAGGCGCGGGGCATCGACCTTTCCGCCATTCTCTTCAATCCCGGAGCTTCCGAGCCGCGTGGCGCGGCACTGCGTGCAGGCGCAGGACCATGGATTGCAGGTCGCGCTGGATCACGAACTGATCAAGCAGTCGCGCGCGGCGCTCTCGAAAATCGCACGCCGGTAGAGATGGAGCTGCCCATCCGCAACGTGCATCGCACCGTGGGCGCGATGTTGAGCGGTGAGATCGCCCGCCGCTACGGTTCGGAGGGATTGCCGGACGACACCATCCGCGTGCGTTTGACGGGCTCGGCGGGGCAAAGTTTCGGAGCATTTCTGGCCAAGGGAGTCACTCTGACGCTGTCTGGCGAAGCCAATGACTACGTGGGCAAGGGGCTGTCGGGCGGGCGAGTGGTAGTGGCTCCTCCCGCTGCGTCCCGTTTCGCCGCCGAAGAAAATATCTTGATTGGTAACGTCGCTCTCTACGGCGCGACCAGCGGAGAAGCCTTTTTCAACGGCGTTGCCGGCGAACGTTTTGCCGTACGCAACTCCGGCGCAACCGCCGTGGTTGAGGGCGTTGGCGACCATGGCTGCGAGTACATGACCAATGGCCTGGTAGTCGTGCTGGGATCGTGTGGGCGCAATTTCGCCGCCGGCATGAGCGGCGGCATAGCTTACGTGCTCGATGAGAAGCTGGAGTTTACCGAGGAGAGATGCAACTTGGGTTCTGTAGATTTGGAGCCATTGATCGAGGCCGCGGACGTGAAGATCGTTAAAGACCTCATCGAGCGCCATCTGGCGCTCACCGGAAGCCGGCGTGCGCGCAAGATCCTCGATAACTTCTCGGAGATGCTGGCACGCTTTATCAAGGTGTACCCGCACGAGTTCAAGCGTGTATTGGGCGTGGCGCGGGTGCAGCAGCCTTACATCCCTGGCCAGATCGACGTGCCGGTTGCCGTCGAGCAGGTGACCCATGGGTAAGGCCACCGGCTTCATGGAATATTCGCGGGAGCTGGCGACGCGACGTCCGGTCGCCGAGCGGGTGAACGACTGGTTCGAAATCTACCAGGATTTCCCTGAGCAAAAGCTGCGCGACCAGGGCGCACGCTGCATGGATTGCGGCGTACCCTTCTGCCACACTGGCTGTCCGGTAAACAACCTGATTCCTGACTGGAACGATCTGGTTTATCGCGGACGCTGGAAGGAAGCGGTTCGCCAGTTGCACTCGACCAACAATTTCCCGGAATTCACCGGGCGGATCTGTCCCGCTCCGTGCGAGGCGGCTTGTGTGCTGGGCATCAATGCGCCGGCGGTTACCATCAAGCAAATTGAAAAGAACATTGTGGAGCGAGGCTTCCTGGAGGGCTGGATTCATCCTGAGCCGCCGAAGTTTCGCACCGGGAAAAAGATCGCAGTCGTGGGTTCGGGGCCGGCTGGGCTTGCCGCTGCGCAGCAACTGAACCGGGCCGGGCATTGGGTCACGGTGTACGAAAAAGCCGACCGTATCGGTGGTCTGCTGCGCTATGGCATTCCCGAATTCAAGATGGAGAAAAGCGTCGTCGACCGGCGCGTGGAGCAGATGGCGGCCGAAGGCGTGAGATTTGTTACGAAGGCGCACGTCGGGAAGAGCGTTCCTGTCGACGACTTGCAGCGCGAGTTCGACATCATTCTTCTGGCTGGAGGCTCGGAGCATCCTCGCGATCTGCCGATTCCGGGCCGCGAACTGAAAGGCATTCACTTTGCCATGGAATTCCTCCCGCAGCAAAACAAGCGCTGCGCGGGAGATACGCTGGATCCACAGCTCGACATTCTGGCGAACGGCAAGCACGCGGTGATTATTGGCGGCGGTGACACGGGAGCCGATTGTCTGGGCACCTGTCACCGGCAGAAGCCGCTCTCCGTGCACCAGTTCGAGATCATGCCCATGCCGCCCAATGAGCGCGCGCCGCAGACTCCGTGGCCGCTTTGGCCGATGCAGTTGCGCATCGAGGGCGCGCACGAAGAAGGCGGCATTCGCGATTGGAGCATCGCCACCACCAAGTTCACCGGCGATGAGCAGGGAAACGTGAAGCAGTTGCACGCTGTGCGGGTAGGGCCGCCGCCGAAATTCGAGCCGATTGCCGGCACGGAATTCTCCATGGATGCGGACTTAGTGCTGATCGCCATGGGCTTCCTCGGTCCAGTGCGAAATGGCATGATCGAACAGTTCGGCCTGGCGCTGGATGCTCGCAGCAATGTGGCGACCGGCGCCGACTACATGACGTCAGTCCCTGGGGTTTTCGCTGCTGGGGACATGCGCCGTGGGCAATCGCTTGTAGTCTGGGCGATCTCCGAAGGGCGCAAGGCCGCCGAGTCGATTGATCGTTATTTGAAGCAGATGCCTAAGGATGTAGTCATACCAAAGGCTTCATCCCGGCAGCAGGTGACAGCGTAGGCGTGTTCTGCCACATCAACATCCGAAGAAGTTTCGCCTGTCTCCGCGTTCTCGACGGAAGTTCTCTGCGATCTCAGCGTTTTAAGATTTTGGCTACATCTGCATAGAGATCAAAAGCAACATCTTAAATTGCAGAGCACGCAGAGAACTTCCGCCGAGAGCGCAGAGAAAGCTAAGCCACCAAAGCATAGCTGTCGATCTTCCCAATTTGCATTCTGGCCCTCATCGAATTCTTAATCTCTCCTGCAGAATCGCGGCTCCTCCCGTAAACTAGAGTGCGGTATCCGGAGGAAGCGAGCGTCGTGATCATCGGTGTTCCCAAAGAAAGCTATCCAGGTGAGCGCCGCGTCGCGCTGGTCCCGGTGGTCGTTCCCAACCTGATCAAGGCTGGCTTCGAAGTTGTGGTCGAAGCGGGCGCGGGAGTGGAGGCCGGCTACCTCGACGCGGTTTACGCCGAAAAGGGCGCGAAGATCCTTGCTGATCGCGCTGCCGTATTCGGCGCGGCGGACATAGTGGTGCAGGTGTTGTGCTACGGATCGAATGATGTCACGGGCGCGGCCGATGTTCCTCTGCTACGGCGTGGCCAGATACTGATTGGATTCCTGCGCCCGTTCGGGTCGAAGGAAATAGTTCAGCAAATTGCCGGCGCTGGGGTGACGGCGTTTTCGGTCGAACTGGTGCCGCGCACCACGCGCGCACAAAGCATGGATGCGCTTTCTTCCATGGGTACGATCTGCGGCTACAAGGCTGTCCTGATTGCGGCCGATACTCTGCCCAAGATTTTCCCTATGCTGACCACGGCTGCGGGAACGATCACACCGGCTCGGGTGTTTGTGATTGGCGCGGGCGTCGCGGGATTGCAGGCCATCGCCACCGCGCGGAGGTTGGGAGCCGTGGCCTCGGCCTACGACCTTCGACCCGCTGCCAAAGAGCAAGTGCAGAGCCTGGGAGGGCGATTTGTCGAGTTGCCGATTGAGGCCAAAGACGCTCAGGATGCGCGCGGCTACGGCAAGGCGCAGGATGAGACGTTTTATGCGCGGCAGCGGGAGTTGCTGGGACGAGTCGTCGCGGAGAGCGATGTGGTAATCGCGGCGGCGGTGATCCCGGGCAAGAAATCTCCGGTGCTGGTCACAAAAGAAATGGTGCAGGGCATGGCGCCGGGTTCGGTGATTTTCGATTTGGCGGCGGAGCGCGGAGGAAATTGCGAGCTGACTCGCATGGGCGAAGTCATCGTCGAGCACGGCGTCACCATCATCGGGCGGATCAACCTGGCCACAGAGGTTCCATATCACGCCAGCCAGATGTATGCGCGCAATGTCACGGCGTTTCTACTGCATCTGGTGAAAGATGGGAAATTGCAACTCAATTTGGATGATGAAATCACGCGTGAAACTCTGGTGACGCGGGATGGGGAAGTTGTCAATCAGCGGGTGCGGGAGTTTTTCGCGATGGCGGCGCCCGTGTCGTAATGTTCGCCTTCTGTGTTCCTGTGGCCTCTGTGTCCCCTGTAGTTGAAAGGCTCTTAACCACAGGGGACACAGGGAGCACAGAGGTACACAGTGGCCGAATCAACAGAATTCAGGAGAAGAAGATGAGTTCTACCCTTATTAACGGTCTTTTCGTTTTCATGCTGGCGGCGTTCATCGGATTTGAAGTGATACGGCGAGTCTCGCCCTTGCTGCACACGCCGCTGATGTCGCTGACCAACGCGCTCGACGCGATCGCGGTCGTGGGCGCAATTCTTCTGGTGGGCCGGCATGAAAGCAGGCTGTCTTTCATACTCGGCATGCTGGCGGTGATCGCCGCCACCAGCAACGTCGTGGGCGGCTTCCTGATTACCGACCGCATGCTCAAGATGTTCAAGAGCAGCCGTCCGACGAAGTCATAGCCGCATAAATTTCATGACCGACTTCGCCGGCAATCAGCAAATTATCGAGATCACCTACCTCGTCGCTAGCGCTCTGTTCATTCTGTCGCTCAAGTGGATGAGTTCGCCGACGACCGCTCAGCGTGGCGTGCGTGCCGGCGAAATTGGCATGGTGCTGGCCATCGGCGGGACGCTGCTCCACCACGGCATCGTGGACTACAAGTCGATCGCCATCGCCCTGGTCCTCGGCACCATCATCGGCATTCCGCTGGGCCTGGTGAAAATGACGGCGGTGCCGCAGCGGACCGCGCTCAGCCACGCTTTTGGCGCATTCTGCGTCACCCTAGTCGGAACCGCCGAGTTTTATCTGCGAACGCCGAACGTTCCACGCTTCATGATGTCGGTGCTTTCCATGGAAGTGATTCTGGGATCGCTGACCTTTACCGGAAGTTTGATGGCCGCGGGAAAACTTCAGGAGGTCTTGCCGCAGCGCCCGCTCACATACAAGGGGCAAAACATCGTTAACCTTTCGTTGCTCGCCTTGTCTGTGGCCGTGGCCGCTTATCTGGTGATTCATCCAGGCGCGCGTCAGTTGTTTCCGTTCATGTTGGGCATTCCGCTGCTGTTTGGCGTGCTCATGATCGTCCCGATCGGCGGCGCGGATATGCCCACGGTCATCTCGCTGCTGAACTCCTACGCCGGACTCTCCGCCGCCGCGATGGGATTCGTTCTGGACAGCAAGCTACTGATCGTGGCCGGCGCTCTCGATGGGTCGTCGGGACTTATCCTCTCGGTCATCATGTCGAAGGCGATGAACCGGTCTTTCACCAACGTGCTGTTCGGAGCCTTCGGCCAAGTACAAGCCGCTTCTTCCAGCACGCAGGAAGTCAGGCCGGTGCGCAGCGCTACTGCCGAGGAGGCTGCCGGAATACTGTCTGCCGCGAACAAAGTCGTGATCGTTCCCGGCTACGGCATGGCGGTAGCCCAGGCGCAGCACAAGGTTCGCGAGCTGTTCGACGCGCTCAGCAAGCGCGGCGTCGATGTACGCTTTGCCATTCATCCTGTAGCCGGACGGATGCCCGGACACATGAACGTCCTGCTTGCCGAAGCCGATATTCCTTACGATCGGCTCATGGACATGGACGACATCAACGGCGATTTCCCTCAGACCGACGTGGCTTTGGTGATCGGCGCCAATGACGTGACCAATCCGGCGGCGCGCAGCGACGCCTCCAGTCCGATCTATGGGATGCCGATTCTCGATGTGGATAAGGCGCACACGGTAATGGTGATTAAACGCGGCATGAGTCCGGGGTTCGCGGGGATTGATAATCCGCTCTACTATCTTGACAAAACTTTGATGCTGTTTGGGGATGCGAAGTCGTTTGTGAACAGCATTGTGCATGAGTTGAGCGGCGGGCACGGGTGATCCAGGAGAAAGCTGGGACATTTTCGAGGTGGCTTTTATGGATGAACCGGACAAACGAGTACGCCGGCCTCGGGTACAGCGCGTTGGCTGGTGGGTTTATGGTATGGCCGCTGCCGTCGCACCCACAGCGATGATCTGGGGGTTGATTCCGAGACTTCGATTCTCCGCTGTGCTCCTGATTTACGCAGGGTGGTGTGTTTTGTGCTGGGCAGCGTGGCGTTGGGCAGCTTGGGAGCGCTCGGCTGAATTGGATAGGAAGTTTCCGTGGAGCAGCAAAGAATTGCGAAAGAGAGAGAAGCAATTCTTCGATTCGCTTCAGTGAATTTGTCCCCTGATCGAACGTCCCGTGGGAATTGGCTGTGCCGCTCCATCAAGCGCGGGCGAGGTCGGCACCTCCTCTGGTAAACGCTCGGTGAAGGAGTAAGCGTCCGATGGTGTCATGGCTTTCCTCTTTGGATTTCTGGGAGTATTTTGAGTATTCTGCTACGACAATTGTGTTCCTTGCAGCAGCGGGAGAATATTCTGCGGAATTTACAGAATGGCCTACAAAACTGGGATACAAGGAACGTCTCGCAAAGGTCTCTACGCCTGTTCTTGCAATTGCACTAGCCGGAGAACTACTTGGCGTGGTTAGAACATCGCAACTGTCAGGCCAGATCATAGCATTGCTTCGAGAAAAGATAACTGATCGAACCCTGGTGATGGACCAGTCCGAAAGAGACAGTCTGAGCAAATTTCCACAGCAGCGATTTGAGATTCTCACATATGCAGCTGATAGAGAAGCAAGGAAGCTGTCAGACTTGATTGCTGGCACTCTACAATCTTCAAACTGGGTACACATGGGCACTGCTCCTACTTCCCCAGACTGAACAGTGCCTTTGGTTACTGGTGTGCGGGTTGAGATTACAAAACTTGCAGCCTCTGATACCGAGAGGGCGGCAAGTGCGCTGGCTTCCATTTTGATGGCAGAACACATCTCCGACGTTCCAGCCGAGCGCATTACGTTTCCGCAGGATATGAACGGAAGACCCAAAGACATCATCAGGATAATAGTTGGCAGCAAACCGCCAATATAGCATCTCCCTGGTGGAAATCATATTGAGCCACTACCCGAGTCTTACCAACCAATCGCGGCTTGCGACCGCTCGATGTTTCGCGGGCGAGTCGCCCGCACCCACACGACCCATTAAAGGGCATTCGAGCACTCCTGATTTCTGAGCCAGTATATCACTCGATGTACATATTATCGACGATTATGTACATCATCGAACACAAGCTGCAATCGCCGTATCAGTGTCGCAACTCCTCTTTCGCCCCCTTCAGCGCTGCCTCATTTCCCAACTTCACCCAGAGCCTGCGCGCCCTGGGCTGCATTCTTGAGCCGCTTCGCGGCTCGTTGGAGCGGCGGGGAACACGGGTCCGGATCGTTGGTTAAGATGCACGCTTTCGCGGGCGGGGGCGCCCACGCCACATTTACTGCTCTGCTTTATGAGAATCTCTCGTCATCATTTAAGATAGCAACGCCTTTCCAGCACAGCAGAATGATCACACTTACCGACATCCATGCGGCCCTGGGCCGTATTCGCGAATCGATCTATCTCTCACCCTGCGAGCGCTCGGAGACATTCTCCAAACTCACCGGCAACAGTATCTATTTCAAGCTCGATAACCTGCAGCGGACCGGCGCTTTCAAAGAACGCGGCGCACTGAACAAGCTGCTCACGTTGAGTCCGGAAGAACGGGCTTGCGGAGTAGCCGCCGCTTCCGCCGGCAATCATGCGCAGGGACTGGCTTACCACGCCGGGCGGCACGGCATCCATGCACTCATTTGCATGCCACTGACCACGCCGCTGACGAAAGTGTCGGCGACCAAAGGTTACGGCGCGGATGTGGTGCTGCATGGCGCTAACTACGAGGAAGCTTATGACGAGGCTGTTCGCCGCAGCCAGAAAGACCATCTGACGTTCGTCCACGCCTTCGATGACGACTCCGTGATTGCCGGACAGGGCACGCTGGGGCTGGAGATCTTGCAGCAGCATCCCGATATCGAAGCCGTGGTTTCGCCGGTGGGCGGAGGCGGCCTGATCGGCGGCATCGCTTGCGCGGTGAAGGAAACTAATCCGAAAGTTCAGATCTTCGGAGTGCAGCCGACCAAGCTGCCGTCTATGCAGGTCGCGCTGGCCGAAGGCAAGCCGGTGACCTTGAGCCCTGCGGCCACGATTGCCGATGGCATTGCGGTGCGCCGCTGCGGCGAGCGCACCTTGCCGCTGGTGAAGAAATACGTCGATCAGATTGTCACGGTCGATGATGAAGAAATTGCTAACGCCATCCTGCTGCTCCTGGAACGCGAGAAGACGCTGGCGGAGGGCGCCGGAGCCGCTGCGATCGCGGCTCTCCTGAATCACAAACTTCCGCTCGCCGGGAAGAAAGTTGCCGTGCTGGTGTGCGGCGGAAATATTGACGTTACTCTGCTGTCGCGCATAATCGAGCGCGGCCTGGTGAAAGATGGGCGCCTGGTCCGGCTGCGGGTCCACTTGCCGGATTACCCTGGAGCCCTGCATCGCCTTACCGCAGTGCTGGCGCAGCACCGGGCGAACATCGTGGAGACCTCGTACAACCGAGCCTATTACGGCGTGAATGTGGGAGACACGGCGATCGACATCACCATGGAGACTCGTGGGCCGGACCACATCGCTGAACTGCTTTCCGCGCTCAGCGCAGGCGGGTATGTTCACGAACGCGTGCTTTAGAAAGGCCTAAGAGTTGGCGGCGACTTTGCCAGCAGGCGACGCGTATGCTGCAGACCAGCGTCGCAGGTGACTATCCTTTCTCCGCCCTGGTGTCCGTGGTCTGACGCAGTGGGAACGCCCGCCCTCCGTCGAACTTAATCGCAACCTCTCAAGCTTGTACGTTGATCTCGAGACCGTTTGGCGGGGCTTGCGTGCCGCCACTGAGTTTGCCCACGTTGATGGTGATCTCCTCACCGCTCTTGCCGGGGCCGATGTTCAGGGTGATGCTTTCTGGGCCGTTGTTTCCGTTGTTCAGATTAAGGATGATCTGTTCCGGCGCGCTGGTTTGAGTCGGCGCCACCGTAGTCGTGCTGGAGGTAGATCCGCTCCCAGAGGTATCGGAACTCGAACTGGGGGTAGAACTGGAGGTTTGGCTCGACGTGGCGTCGCTGCTCGCGGGCGCTGGAGTGGGAGTAGTAGACGCGGCAGCGCTGGAGCCGTTGGCTGCGCCAAAATTGATGATAATCTGCTCACCGTTGCTACCTGCGTTGCCGACGTTAATGATGATTTCAGGCGTGGAGTTCGTAATGGGCGCCGGGTTCGAGTTCTGATTGGTTCTGCCCGCAAAATGGTGTCGGCTGGCCTTTATATCTTGTTGTAGCGTCGCGAAAGCCTGCTGGGCCCCGGCCAGGTCGCCGGACTGCAGCGCCTGCCCCAGGTTGTTGAAGTCCTGAGCCAACTTTGAGTTGCGGAACGGGCCGGATGTTGCAGTGGAGCTGGAAGTCGAACTCGAGGCGTTTTGCCCCAGGTTGCTCAATGCATCGAAAGCGGCCTGTGCGCCGGCTAAATCACCCGACTGCAGGGCCTTCGACAGCTGCTGAAAATCGCTGCGGCGCTGCTGAAAAAGGCTTTGCAGGTGTGACGGATTCAAAGCGCTGGAAGAGGAAACTCCTGCTACAGACATAAAGACTCTCCTTAAGTGCTGTCCTTCCGGAAGCTCCTCCGGACTGCTGGTTCATTCGGAGTCGCTAGTCGCTCCACTTTATCGGCCTGTCGGTGTCGAAACTTTAGCCACGGCGGCCAAAGGGATGTCTTTTAGGCGAGATTCGAGCGCGGAAATACCGTTCTGGTGTTGGAACGGAAGCTCGATGCGGCTCTGTTCGAGCCGCTCGAGTTCCATACCTGAGAGCAAACGCCCGGCGGGTCAGACTTTGGCGCCTGCCCGGCGAGCGAGGTGCATGACCAGCGTAATGAGGAAGAACACCAGGAAGATAAAGAACAGCAGTTTGGCGATGCCCGCCGCCGCCACAGCGACGCCGGTGAAACCAAAGACCGCTGCCACCATTGCCACGAGCAAGAACATCAAAGCCCAATACAGCATAAAGGCCTCCTATGCGAACTCCGGTCAGTTTGTTTACGCCTTTACGGTACTTAGGGGGATGGAACCTGCCTATCGGGCTCCGACTGTACTGGTCCGGACGGGTTGCTGTAGAACTGCACGGCAGTCGAGTAGACTGCGCAGGCGTAGTGCGCATCTGAAACAAAGCCACGCGGACGGCGGCTTGATCGTTACAGGGATCTCACCAGCCAGCTAAGGGTAAAACTGTATGGCGCCGTTGGCGGGTGTGCAGGATGCTTGTAATCTTTGTTTGACGTTTGATCGCGCGACCCCTTCAGGGCAAGGTGAAAGGCGAAAATGTCGGTTACTCCGCAGGCGAGTTTG
Source organism: uncultured Acidobacteriaceae bacterium (assembly GCA_963735545.1). Lineage (GTDB taxonomy): Bacteria > Acidobacteriota > Terriglobia > Terriglobales > Acidobacteriaceae > PALSA-270. The sequence goes on along the minus strand of CAVTLU010000022.1, from coordinate 135,521 downwards.
GCGCCCATGAATGAGACGTTGGGAGAAAACGAGCCCGTGCGGATCCTGATTGCCGACGATCATGAGATCGTTCGCCAAGGGATGCGCTCTCTTTTCTCTCTGCGGGGGAATTGGGAGGTTTGCGGAGAAGCGATTGATGGCTTCGACGCGGTTGCCAAAGCGAAACAGCTGAAACCGGACGTGATCCTGCTGGATATCTCCATGCCCGGGCTTAATGGACTGGAAGCGGCGCGAGTCATTCGCCGGGAGGTCCCACAATCGAAAATTATTGTGGTAAGCCAGCATGACCCTGCCCATATGCGCGCCCGGGCTCTGGAGATGGGGGCGCAGGCCTACGTGGCTAAGACGGACTTATCGCGCGACCTGTTGGCGGCTGTAGAAGCGGTCATTCCAGATCGCCGACCGCCTGCACCGTCCCCCAACGCCGGAGGGAACGTTGTTTCGGTAGGCGTCGAGGAATTCCCCACTGACCTCGCCGAGGAAAGGCCTTCGGATGAGGGAGCGAGAGACAGCGGTTCGCTGACCAAGTTCGTGGAGCAGGCTCCCGCAGCCATCGCCATGCTGAACCGCAAAATGGTGTTCATCCAGGCGAGCGATCGCTGGCTGAATGATTTTGGCTTACGCCGTAAAGCGATCCTGGGTTGTTCCTATTACGACATTTTTCCTGATCTCCCCGAACACCTGAAGCAGGTTCATCGGCGCTGCCTGGTGGGAGCGGTGGAGAGATCGGAAGAATCCGTCGTCCGAGCAGACGGGACTAAACAGTGGGTGCACTGGGAGGTGCGCCCCTGGGGCGACACCCAGATCGAAGGCATCCTAATTTTTTTTGAAGACACTACCGAACGCCACAAGGCGGAGGAGGCACGGTTCCGGCTGGCTGCGGTTGTGGAGTGTTCGGACGATGCTATTGTCGCCAAGGATCTCACCGGAATCATCACCAACTGGAACGCCGGCGCAGAGCGAATTTTCGGATACACGGAAGCGGAGGCCATCGGACAAAACATCGTGATGATCATTCCTCCAGAACTGCGGGACGAGGAGACCCAGATACTAAAAAGGTTGAAGGCGGGCGAGCGTATTGACCACTACGAAACCGTACGTGTTACAAAAGCCGGGAAACGGGTGAATGTTTCTTTGACCGTCTCCCCTGTGAGGGACTCGACGGGAACCATCATCGGCGCCTCTAAGATCGCGCGGGACATTACCGAGCGGAGATGCGTGGAAGAAGCCCTTCGCCAGAGTGACCAGCGGCTGCGTTTCAGCCTGGAAGCCGCCAATGTCGGGACCTGGCACTGGGACATGCGCGAAGACAAAATCCAATGGTCGGACAACATGGAGAAGATCCACGGCTTGCCGCCGGGGTCGTTCGGCGGGAACTTCGAGGGTTTTCTACAGGGCGTGCACTCCGAGGATCGGGAAGGCGTGCGGAGGACTGTCGAGCAATCGATTGCGGGCGACGGAAAATACCACCTCGAATACCGCCAGTTGCGCGGGGATGGAAGCATAGGGTGGATGGAAGCGACCGGAATGGTGCTGTACGACGAGTCCCACAAGCCTTTGCGGATGATGGGCATTTGCATGGATATCAGCCGGCGCAAAGCGGCCGAAGATACGCTCAATGGCACCCACGAAGAACTGGAAAGACGCGTGAAAGAGCGCACGGCTGAACTGGAGCGAGCGCAGCAGAGCCTGCGGGCGCTTTCGGGACGGTTGCTGGAGGCACAGGACGAGGAAAGACGGCGAATCGCTCGCGAGTTGCACGATAGCGCCGGACAAATTCTGAGTGCCTTAAAAATGAATCTGGCCCAGGTCGAAACCGATCTCCGGAAGCGTGATTCGGTTTCGCTGAAACCGGTACAAAGCAGCCTTGAACTCATCGATGAGCTATCCAAAGAGTTGCGAACGATGTCGTATCTGTTGCATCCTCCCCTTTTGGACGAGGCCGGTCTTCCTTCCGCGATCCGGTGGTATGTGGAAGGTTTCGCGGAGCGCAGCGAAATTCAGGTGAGTCTTGATGTGGCTCCCGACCTTGGCCGGCTCTCCAGTGACCTCGAGACCACCATCTTTCGCATCGTGCAGGAATGCTTGACCAACATTCACCGTCATTCCGGAAGTGCGACGGCCAGCATTCGTGTGAAACGTGCCGGTCACAACGTAAAAGTTGAGATCAGCGACCATGGTAAGGGAATGCCCGCCTCGGTGTATGGGACGTCCTCAGCATTCACAAAGTTGGGTGTGGGCATTCAGGGCATGCGCGAGAGGGTCAGACAGTTATTGGGTGAGTTTGAAATAGTTTCCGGAAGCGACGGCACCTCGGTAACTGCAATCCTGCCGGAGCGCCTCGCGCCGCAACTCAATTGAAAGATGCTGGTTTCAAGCGCTGAGAGACAAGCGCGTATGCCCAGAGCTTGACAAAAACTCGCCAGACGCCTGGCAGCGGCAAAACCACTTCCAGCGGAGACCACGAATCGTTCCATGCAGGTGTAACCTAGTCACAGAGTATCCAGGGCACAGCAACGCAACTCGACGGCCTGAGGCCGTAACCAACCCACCTACCGCGCAACTATCCAAAATATCAGTACAAATCCATTCGTAAATGCCCCGCCGCTGATTCCCGTGCCGCCGCCTCATGGGCATCCAAATCGTTTGTGATTGACAAAATTGAACTCGAGTCAGCGGCCCCGATTCCCCGCGAAGCGGCGCGGCTGGCACATGGAAGAGTTGTTCTCAATGGGCTTCTGGCAAGCATTCCAGACACCGAGTTCGGCATTTTGCAGCCCTTGCTGGGCTTTCAGGCAATGCCACTCCAGAAAGTGTTGAACGAGCCGGGCGAGCGTTTGAACTTCGTGTACTTTCTGAATTCAGGGTTGGCATCGCTCATGGTGTTCACAAGCGAAGGGAGAAGCGTCGAAGTTGGCATTACCGGGAAGAATGGCTTCATAGGAATACCGATCATCTACGGGGTGAGGAGGAGTTCGCTGCGCGTCGTAGTCCAGATTGCGGCGGATGGATACCGGATCACAGCCGATGATTTCCAGCGGGTGCTGCCGTTTGTGCCTTCCCTCCGCGTGAAGATGGGACGCTACGCTTTGCTTCAGGGAATGCAAGCGGCGCAAACCGCAGCTTGCAACCGGCTGCACGAGTTGGGCCAGCGCCTGGCTCGCTGGCTACTGATGACCGAGGATCGCATCGGCCCGGAATTCATCGTCACGCAGGAGTACCTGGCGCAGATGCTGGGTACGGGGCGGGCCAGCGTTAGCATCGCGGCGAGCCGCATTCGCCGCGCCGGAATTATTCAGTACTCGCGAGGCATCCTGAGAGTCGTGAATCGCGGAGGCCTGGAAGAGCTGTCGTGCGAATGCTACGCCACCGTCCGGCAGTTCAATCGGGAACTTGGATTTTCAGTATAGACACTCCCTTCACCTGTCTTCGATGTGTTCGACATCGAATAGACGGTTGCCGCAGCGTCCCATAGGCTCAAGTCACGCTAAGCCAAAATCCATACGCAGCGAGGGGCCGTGTGCCGAAGATGCATGAAACATGGGCGGCGCCGTACCGTGCCGCCATACTTGAACTTGACGGCAGCAAACTCCGCGCTCGCATTGATGAAGCCCGAAAAGCGATTCAAGCGCGCTGGGCGGAACTGGACCACAACCCGGATCATGACCAAGAGCGACAGGCAATGCTAGACGCATTGCAGAATCTCCGGGTGCTATCCAGGCTCGAACGCTGAGGTCTATCGCGGTCCCACAGAAACTCTTTCTGAAAGCGAATCAGCGCGCCGCATCGAGCCGTGATTTAGCTGGCACTGCTCCTACAGGGAACAGCGCAATCCCAGCCTCAGATGAAGAAGAGCAACGCTGAGAAAACACTCTGCGGACCATCCCACAATTGAGAATCGGCAACTAAGCTGCGACGGGAATTCTGCCCAGGCGGTGTTCCCGCCAAATTTACTCCTAGGAGCGGGCATGGCTAACGAAAAGCAACACGATCAGCAGCAGTCTGGCCAGCAATCCGATCAGCGTGACAAACCGCACTCCAGCGAGCACTCGGATGAAAACCTGAAGTGGCAGCCTGGTCCGGTTGAACAGCAGAAGCGGTCGCAAAGTGTCCCGGACCGTTCGCAGAGCGACACGCAAGAGGAAGAAGAAACGGGTGACTCCAGCGAACAGCGCAAAGTCTCCTAACGATCACTGACAGGATCCTCGGACGGGGCGGAATTGCCCCGTCCTGATTTTCAATCTCGACCAACCTGGGATGCGGGAACGAACGATCCACCCTACTCTGTGACCCTGATCTCGGTCATTGAGATTTCGTGCATCGGCGCCGGGTCGGCGCTCAACCCACTTCGAACCACCAACCGATACTTGGAGGAAAAGACCATGACGAAAGCTTCACTCAAGGACCTTTACATCGACGAACTGAAAGACATCTACAACGCCGAAACTCAACTGGTCAAAGCATTGCCCAAAATAGCCAAAGCAGCTGCGTCGGATGAGTTGCGGCAGGCTTTTGAGGAGCACCTGGAACAGACCAAGGGCCAGGTCGAGCGCTTAAACCAAGTGTTCGAAATGCTGGAAGAAAAAGCGACGGGCAAAAAGTGCTACGGCATGCAGGGCTTGGTCAAAGAGGGCAGCGAAGTCATAGACGAAAACTATGAAGACGATGTGCGGGACGCGGGGTTAATTTCTGCGGCCCAACGAGTCGAACACTATGAGATTGCTGCCTATGGAACTGTGCGCGCCTATGCTGACCTGCTGGGCGAGCCGGAACAGTCCGCTTTGCTGGCCGAAAACTTGGAAGAAGAGAAAGCAGCGGACCAGAAGTTGAACGAACTCTCCAAGGGCATCAACACGGAAGCCAACAAGCAGCCCGCGTCAGCCGGCGATGAAACCGGCCAAAAAGGTAAACGTGGGCCGAGGCGCGCGGCTTAATCCTCAACTCTGCGGAAGGGCGAATGCAATCGCCCTTCGCATCTTTCTCTTCTTCACCCCAACCGCCATCTGCGATGGGAAAGCAACGCGCTTCGTACAGTAGGGCAGCCGCCTAAGTACAGTGTCGGCCCGATTGTTGCGTACAGTGCCCGGTGTTAACTTTTCCCCGGAACATGAAAACGGAATGCGACGAAAACAAGGAGAAGCACTGATGACACAGATACCAGAACAAGAGCAGAGGACCGGCAATACCTGTTCGGTGTGTGGCCAGAGTTTCGACTCGGAGAGCGAACGTTCCACTCACGAGCGAACCGCACATCCGGGAACTGGGAGTTCACGCAAAGAAAGTTCCATCGACGAACCGGGCGACAGCCAGGAGAAAATCGCCTGAAGTCGCCGAGTCGCGAGTTCTGAAGGACTGAGTCGTGAACCAAAAAGGAGAGAGCGCTTACCACCATGTGGAATCAACAGAACAGAAGCCATAGATCGGCTATCGCTCTATTTCTCGCTGGCGTAGGGACAGGGGGGTTGTTGGCGTTGCTGTTCGCTCCCCAGTCGGGAAAAGAGTCACAAGAATGGATCGCTAACGAAGCCCGTGAAGGCCTGAGCCAGGCAAAAGCAATGGGCCAGGATTTGCGGGAACGGGCTGAGGATTGGGGCAGTCGAGGGAAGAAAAAAGCGAGTGAGGCTGTGCAGATGGGTAAGGACGCATATCGCGAGGCGACTGAGAACGCGTAAACAGTAGCCGGCAGCGTCCGGTTTCAGATTCGAAAGGAGAACTATGACCACGATTCTGCTAGTAGTTTTGATCTTACTGCTACTCGGAGCGCTTCCTACCTGGCCTTACAGCAACAGTTGGGGCTACTTCCCGAGTGGCGGTCTGGGCCTGGTCCTTTTGATTGTCGTCGTGCTGATGGTCGCGGGCAGGTTATAGCGGCCTTCTAGCTCTTGCCCTCTTTCGAGTGGGTTTCGATGAGACGCTTGGTCATGATTACCAGGCCCAAAATCTGAGTCCACTCGGAAACAATGTTGCCTACCACCTGTCCCCACTTCGAAGTGGGGGACAGGTGCTTGTAGAACGCAATCCAGGCTCCGCCGGTCAGCACAAGAAAAATCGAGAGAGAATGGTCGCGGATGATTCTCCAAAATATTTTGTGCGGAGCGTTTCCAGTTGGCTGGCGGCTGTCGGCAGATCCCCGTTCATAGAGATATTTGGTCGCAAATACGACGACCACTACCCCGGACCAGTCGGCGATCGCGTTTCCGAAAAACGCCCCAAGATGCGTATCCGGATTCGATCTCATGTAAAGGACGATCCACAGAACCAGTACGGCGGTGGATACCAAGCCGAGTGAATGGCGCCGCAGAACGCTGGCGTGCTTTCTTGGGGATGAACTTGGTTTTCGCATTGGTGATTGTATCGAAGAGGAAGCCTGGCGCAAACTGCACGACAGTTCAGTCGTTTGATTGCTTGTCCGGCTTGCCTCCAAACGCCAAGCCTACCGAGGGTTTGGTGCGCGATCCGGTAACCTTGATGGGGAGAACAGTCCCTTTGGTGCCCTTCTTGAAAAACGGATCGACGGCTTTCAGGAGAAACGATTTGAAGCCGGTCGTAGTTTGCGAGAGTGTGGCGTCGAGCCGAAGCGTGCCGCGAAAATCGAGTTCCTCATTCTTCAATCCGTACCGGCCCTGCAGGGCCACCTCGGCGCCCTCGACCCGGAAATTCAAGTTGGAGAAATGGATGATCCCGTCGCGCAGACGGAATCGTCCCTTCAGATCGAAAATCTCGCCGCCCGCATCAGCATCATTCGGTTTTCCCTGGGCACGGCGGCTCAGTGCTTTCAGCTTCTCCCTGGCAGTGGACCCGGTGAACTGATTGCCCGAAGCGACGAATCTACCGTCGAGTTGCAGACGATCAGCGATGTCCTGATCGCCGGGGAGAATTAACAGCTTCGTTCGAAAGCGAATATCGCCGGTCATGGGCGGATTCGCTTTCATAGCCAAGCGCATCAGGTCTTCCAGTCTTCCCTGCTTGAAAACCACGTCCAGCGCTATGACTTTGCCCTTCTCGTCTTTGGCCCGCACGACCCCGCCCGTGGCTTGCAGCGACGAACTGAGGAATTGTCCATTGACCGGCTGCAATAGCGTGTCGCCATTGCTACCGTCGATGATGGCGTGAAACCGTGTTTTGAGCGGAATCGTATGTCCGCTGATGGTTAGCGAGAAGTCCGGAGTGTCGGTCTCGCCGTCGGCTTCAATGCGCTCTAATATCCCCTTGAATTGCCCTTTGGAAGACAGAATCCCGCTGAGCCCCTTGAAGGTTGCCAGGTCGGCGTGATCAAAGGTATAGCTGCCAGAGAGAGGAGTTTGCCCAGGATCGTCGCGTTGCCAGGGACCAAACTGCCCGCTGGTCTCAATTTCGCCTCGAGGTTTGGGATTGCTCAGTGTCGCATGATACGGCGCAGAGCGGCTGAGGCCGACTGTCTTCATGTTCAGCTGATGAATCAGAAACACTAATGGCAGCTTGTCGTCGGTCTTGGGCAAGATGTCCAGTTCCGCATCCGTGGAGACGATTTGGTCGACGATGACCGGGTAATGATCACGCTGCTGCGGCTGGCCGCTCTTTTCGTCATTGCCGAGATGACGCTCGTCCTTGGGGGGCACGCGGATGAGCAATCCGTAGAGTTTCACGGATTGAACGTGAGCCGGCGTTCGCAGAAAGCCCCAGATGCTGCCTTCGACCGCAAATTGTTTGATGAAAATCAGCGGGGGGACGTCGCGGCGTCCCTTGTGGCGGAAAGTGAGGTTATCGCCGGAGAGTCTGAGGGGAAATAGCGACACCGATAGGTGGCCGAACTCAACCTCGCTGGCAAACCGTTCGCGAAGAATATTGGTAGCTTTCTCGCGAACGAATTGTGGCAGGCGATGTTCGATCTCATAGGAGGCTGCCGCTCCTGCAATCAAGAGCAGAATGCCTGCGATCAAGATCCCCTGTTTTGTGGTCAATGGAATGACTCTGCTCCCTCCGGCGCGACCAAAATCGTCTGCCGCCTTTTCGATTTCATCGCGACGACGGGCTTAGGCTCAAGTCAACACCTTACACATGCCTGCCGCCATCGCGAATCCAGTTCAGCGGGTAGCGCGAGTAGGGGAGTACTGTACAAATGAGAACTATTGCTCTTTTGAGCCGGTCCGGGCTTTCGAAGTTGGTGGCTTCCGTCCCGGATACAAAATCGGTTGTAACAGAGACCCTACAGCCTCTTCTTCGAACCGCTACCGAAAGCACCGTATGGCCGTTCGCACTGCAGCACCATACCCTCCTCGGGGGTATCATCCATGCTTGGCCCGTGGCCGTGTCCGGAACCTGGAACGCTCCATGTTCGAGGCTGGTGCGTTGACAGGTAGCCTTTGGGTAACTTAGTTTGGCAGAAGCGGCCACCTATGCTCAGATCTGCATCCAAATGCCTTTCAGCACGGGATAGGGCCAATTGCGAATCGCATTCGCAGGCTGGAGGCAGACTATGACGCTCCGCATACTGGTCGCTGACGATCACGAAATCGTCCGTCAAGGAATCCGGGCGCTCTTGCAGGCTCATCCCGGATGGGAAGTCTGTGCGGAGGCCAGCGATGGCCGCGAGGCCGTCGAAAAAGCTGCCGAGCTGAAGCCCGACATTGCGGTGGTGGACATCGGCATGCCGAATCTGAACGGATTGAATGCCACTCGCCAGATTCTTCAGCAAAACCCCCAAGCCAAAGTGCTGATCTTGACCATGCATGAATCGGAGCAGGTGCTGCGTGAGGTGTTGGACGTGGGCGCTCGTGGCTATCTGCTGAAGTCAGACGCCGGCCGCGATCTGGTAACCGCGATTGAGACTTTGCAGCGCAATAAGACGTTCTTTTCTGCCCAGGTCGGAGAAGTGATGCTGGAAAATGTCCGCAAACGCAAGAGCCATACCGAAAGCTCGGTAAAGGAAGTTCTGACCAGCCGGGAGCGTGAAGTGGTTCAACTCCTGGCCGAGGGCAAGAGCACTAAAGAAGTCGCGGTGATTCTCGGCCTCAGCGTCAAGACGGCGGAAACACATCGCTCCAATGTCATGCGCAAACTGGAACTGCACTCCGTGAGTGAGTTAGTGCTTTACGCGGTGCGCAATAACATCGTGCAAGTACTTCAGCCGCTCGCAACCAATCCCCAAGAATAGCCTGCCGCACGTTACAGCGTGACCAAATGCAGATGGGGGACGAGCGGTCCCGGCCCGCAGGCCACGGACCTGTGCCCTGTCGGGCGAGCAAGGCGTCCGTCCCTACATTTCGCATACCGCGCTACGGCGAGCGGAGTAATCGCCACTACTGCCAACTACGCGGCCAGTTTGCTCAGCGACTCTTCATACGGCGCTCTGGCTATGCCGCGTTCGGTGATGATGGCGGTCACATACTTTGCCGGGGTCACGTCGAAAGCCGGGTTCTCGACCTGTACGCCATCGGGGACCATCTGTTTGCCGGCGATGTGGGTGACCTCGCGGGGGTTGCGCTGCTCGATGGGAATCCCGCTTCCATCGGGCGTGGCCAGGTCAACCGTAGAGAACGGAGCCGCCACGTAGAACGGAATGCCGTGTTCCTTCGCCAGCACAGCTACAGTGTAGGTTCCGATCTTATTGGCTACATCGCCGTTGGCGGCGATGCGGTCAGCGCCGACCACGATGGCGCCGATCTTTCCCTGCTTCATCATGGCGCCCGCCATGTTGTCGGAGATCACCGTGGTGGGAATGCCGTCCTTCATCAACTCCCACGCGGTTAGGCGAGAGCCTTGCAGGAACGGGCGAGTCTCATCCGCGTACACGTGGATTTTCTTGCCTTGCTCGACGGCGGCGCGGATCACGCCCAAAGCGGTGCCATAGCCGCATGTGGCTAGCGCGCCGGCGTTGCAGTGGGTGAGTACGCCGCCGCTCGCGGGCATGAGGGCAGCGCCGTGGCGACCCATCGCCTGATTGGCGGCGATATCCTCGGCGTGCATGCGCTGGGCTTCTTCGGTGAGGGCCTGCTTGACCTGAGGCAACGGCCGGACCCGCAGCGCTTCGAACTTAGCTTGCATCCGGCGAATGGCCCAGAAGAGGTTTACTGCGGTAGGCCTGGTTTTGCCGATCAGATCGCAGATCTGATCCAACTCGGTTTTCAGTTCGCCGACCGTTGACGCCTTGGAATTCTTCACCCCCAGTGCGATGCCCATGGCGGCGGCTACGCCAATAGCGGGGGCTCCGCGCACGATCATATTCCGGATTACGTCAGCGACCTGCTCGTAAGTCGAGCAGGTGACGTAGACTTCTTCGGTCGGAAGCTTCGTCTGATCGATGAAACGCACGCCGGATTCGGTCCATTCGAGGGTTTGGATCATAGGGCAGTTGTTGGTCGTTCGTCGTTGGCCGTTGGCTTTTAGCCCTTGGCCTTTAGCGTTTGCCGCAGCGGGAAACTCTGATTCGCTGCGGCAATAGCTTGAACCACAAGGGTCACAGAGGACTCAAATCGCCGTGACTCAGCGCCCAAGGCCAACGGCTAAAGTGCCAAATGCTGCTTTCGCACATCGCCTGCGGTGAAAATGGAAATAAACTGGGCCGGCGCCGCCGCTTTCTCCACGTTGGTCCGCCCGCCCGCCTCTTCGCGTTCCACCAGGCACATTGCGCCCGCCACTTCAAAACCAAACTCGCGCGCGGCTTCAATGGCTTGAATTGTCGAGGCTCCGGTAGTGCAAACGTCATCTACGATTACTACTGACTCGCCCTTTTCGCGAAAGCCCTCGATGCGCTGTCCGGTGCCATACTGCTTTTCGGCCTTGCGTACCAGGAATCCGTCAATGTCGCCGCTCACTACGGCCACTGCTACAACGACCGGGTCAGCCCCCATGGTTAGGCCGCCAATCGCCCGCGGCTTCCATCCGCGGGAGCGTATTTCCTCCAGGAAAACCTCTCCCGTCAGGCGCGAGCCGCGGGCATCGAGTGTAGTCGTCCGGCAGTCGATGTAATAATCGCTGGTGCCGCCGGAGGAGAGCTTGAAGTCGCCCATCCGGAAAGATTTTGTGGCTAGGAGCCGCAACAACTCTTGACGTGCGGAGGACATGGAAATTTAAGATACCATGTGAAAGATTCTTCGAGTACGCTCCCGCACTTTCAAAGCAAAATCTTAAATCGCGCAGCCTACAGAGAACTGCCGCAGAGGGCGCGGAGACTAACGGACGGCGCAACTTGTAAACAGGAGCCGGGTTCTGTATTTCGTGCGGCATCCATCGAGCTTGCCGCCTGCATCCTAAGTGAGAAATACTGCCGATTCCGGAGGAAACTCGTGCTGAATGCGCGCACCAAAATTCTTTCCCTAGTGCTGCTGACCCTGGGCAGTTTGTGCCTGGCAGGGTGCCCGCAGCGCACCACCATTGACCGGATCAACCTCGATCCCGGTCGCTTCGCCGGCAAGGAAGTTACCATCGCAGGGCACGTCGTTAATTCGTTCGGTGCGATGGGAAGCGGCGTGTTTGAGGTGGAGGACGGCACCGGGCATCTCTGGGTATTCAGCGAACGGTTCGGCATCCCTGGGCGGGATGCAAGAGTCGCCGTTACCGGACACATTGAGCAGGGGTTCGCCTTCGGTGGCCGCAACTACGCAACCATTCTGCGGGAAACGCAGCGGCGGCACTAAGGCAAATCTTAAATCGCGGAGTTCGCAGAGAACCTCCGCGAAGGACGCAGAGAAAACCTGCGCAGGAATTCGCGTCCGTTTGCTCCCGCCCAAAAGCCTATCTAAGGCCTCCAGGGTATATACTATCTACGAGCCTTAACCACGAAGATACTTGCCTTTACCATCCCTTCGCGATTGAGAAGCTAGCTCTTGGAAGGCGCTCACTTCGCCCTCCCAGTGTGCCGTACACACCAAGAGGAGGAAGCGATGTCGCAATGGAATGGTGACAAATCCAGATTCCACCGGGAACGGAAGCAGAACATCCTGCGCCGGAAAAAGACGAAAGAATTGCTGGGGCTGATAAAGTCCCCAGACGCTCACTCCGCTGTTAGCAAGAGAGCGGAAAAGGCTCCTGCTCCGGTCGCGGCGCCTTAGTGAGCCGATGGCGAATCCGAGGCGAGTTTGCTATGGTAGGCGGACGCCCGTAAATTGGTACCGTGACACGTGATGAGCACTCCGAGCCGGCTGGCGGGGTGATTTGAACTTAAGTCAGCGATAGAACATGAGGACGTTTATGAAGAAGCTCTTCGTCGGCAACATCCCACACAGCACATCGGAAGCGGAATTGCGTGCGCTGTTTGAACCTCACGGCAAGGTTGACCAGGTCAGCGTGGTCACAGACCGTGACACCGGCCGCTCGCGCGGCTTCGCATTTGTAGAAATGTCGGACTCGGCGGAAGCTGAGAAAGCCATCGCCGCGCTGAATGGAAAAGAACTCGGCGGGCGCGCGTTGAATATCAATGAAGCCCGGCCCAAGACGGATCGCGGCGGGAGCGGTCGTCCAGGCGGTGGCGGTGGCCGCCCGGGCGGCGGACGTTCCGGCGGAGGCGGTGGAGGACGCGATGACTACAGCGGCCACGCGCGCCAGCCCCGGGAACCTCGCTGGTAGCAGTCTGCAACCAGGGACGGTGCCGATAGTCTGCTATCCCCATCCCAGCAACCGCAGTACAAAAACGTTGCCCCTGGAGGTGTTGCATGGCTGGTCGAAGTCGCTCAAGTTTTAACAAACGCCTAAAGGAGCGCTCGCGGCAGGAAAAGCAGCGCGAGAAGGCCGAGAAAAAAGGTTCAACGGAAGGCGGAGAAACAGCCCGTCAGTCCCGACGACGCAATCGGCGAACCTCAGGATTTCTCCGACCTGGGAGGGCCGTTGGTGCTCTCCGACTGGAGTCCCGAAGAGTAGCCCGGCATCAATCTTCACGCCGCGGGAAGTGCGAAGAAGAAGACCGATCCGTGCCCCAGTTGGCTGGTTACGTTGAGAGTGCCGCCATGGGCTTCCACAATTGCCTTGGCGATCGCCAGGCCCATCCCGGTGCCCTGTACTCGATAGCGCAGATCGCGGCCGCGATAGAACTTGTCGAAGACCAGGGCTCTGCTCGAAGTCGTCAATTCCGGGGCCTTGGTCGCTGACGCTGGTGACCAGCTGGCTATCCCGCAGCTCCGCCGTGATGGTGATGGGCGACTCGGCGGCCGAGTACTTGGCGGCATTCTCCAGTAACTGCTTCAGCACTTCCGCAATCCTCGCCGAATCCATTTGCACCTGCGGCAGCGGCTGGCGCAACCCGAATCTCCACGGGATGCTGCCCCAGCACGGCCTTCGATTGTTCCACCGCGGACGTCGATCACAGATTGAATGGAAACCGGCTGGCGGTGCAGTTCCACGCCGTGAGCATCGAGTTGAGCCATCTCCGCCGCCTCACCCACCAAGCGGTCCAGGCGATCGGCTTCTTCGTTGATCACGGTCAATAGATCGCGGCGCTGGGCGGCATCCAATTGAAAATCGGCCAGCAGGCTAGTGACCGCGGCTTTAATGCCGGTCAGCGGAGTGCGCAGTTCGTGGGTGACGGAATCGAGCAGCGCGGTGCGAAGATTTTCACTCTGCCGGACAGCCTCAGCCTGGCCCAGTTTTTCCACGACGCCCACTCTCTCGATGGCGATTGCGACCAGGCTGCCGAGCGCCTCCAACGTCTCCCGCGACAGCAAGGTTCCGGAAACGCCGATGGCCCCAGTCAGTCGGGCGCCCAGCCGCAGCGGCGCCAGTGATACGTTGTGGGCGCGGTCGATTACCGGTTCCCCGCGTGTGCTGACGGCCGTGAGGTCGTCCGTGCTCAGTTCTTCTGGCCGTGGATCGGAGCGGTAGGTTTCGCGCGAGTTGAGCAGATACATCGCCGAAGTTTTGCCGCCGAAAATCTGGCATACGTAGCTCGGAATCGCATTTAAAAGTTCTCCCACATTGTCGGTGGCCAACAAGCGCTGGCTGAAGGCATAAAGGCGCTCGACGTCGCGCCGGCGCTGGTTGGCGTTGGCCGTCTCGCGTCTCGCCCTTTCCGACAGCTGGCTGGCAATCACGGCAGTGACCAGAAAAACCAGCAGGGCCGCCCAGTTTTGCGGATCGGCGATCGTGAGCTTGCCAACCGGAGGCAGAAAAAAAACGTTAAACGCGAGCGTCGCCAGCAGAGAAAGAATCACTGAATCGCGCAATCCCCAGCGGGCGGAAACCACCAGAACCGCCAGCAGAAGAGTCAAGGCCACCGTGGTGGGGTTCACGAGAGGCAAGCGCCGGTAGAGAAACACGATGCCGGCGACCAAGGCCACCACCGCCAGCAGGCGGCTCAGGGATCGCATCCACCTGACTTTCACGCGCACGATTGTAGCTGGATTCGACATTTGCCGCCCGCTCAAGTAAGAATGTCCCCCAATGCCCAAGACTCCAGGCGGAAACCACCAGAACCGCCAGCAGAAGAGTCAAGGCCACCGTGGTGGGGTTCACGAGAGGCAAGCGCCGGTAGAGAAACACGATGCCGGCGACCAAGGCCACCACCGCCAGCAGGCGGCTCAGGGATCGCATCCAACTGACTTTCACGCGCACGATTGTAGCTGGATTCGACATTTGCCGCCCGCTCAAGTAAGAATGTCCCCCAATGCCCAAGACTCCACAACAATGGCTTGACGAAGTGGCTCCCGCCCAACGCCAGGCGATCTTTAAGCTTTTTCTGGGTTACGCGCCGGGCGTGGGCAAGACCTATCAAATGTTGAGCGAGGGCATTCGCCGCCGCAGCCGTGGCGAGGACGTCGTGATCGGCGTAGTGGAGACCCACGGCCGCGCCGTGACTGCGGATCTGGCCGGCCGAATGGAAACGGTCCCGCGTAAGAAGATCGAATACAAGGGCACGGTCTTCGAAGAGATGGATGTTGACGCGATCCTGGAGCGCAAGCCGCAAATCGCGCTGATAGACGAACTCGCCCACACCAATATCGAGGGCAGCAAGCACCGCAAGCGCTATGAAGACGTTCTGGAACTGTTGGACGCGGGCATTGACGTGGTTTCCACCATGAACGTGCAGCATATCGAAAGCCTGGCGCCCACCATCCGGCAGCTCACCGGAGTGCAGGTGCGCGAGACGGTTCCCGACTGGGTGGTGCAGCGGGCCGGCGAAATCGTAATGGCCGATCTTACTCCGCAAGCCTTGCAGACCCGCATGAAGCGCGGCGATATCTATCCTCTGGAGCGGGCCGAGCGCGCACTGAACAATTTCTTCCGTACGCCCAACCTGATCGCCCTGCGCGAACTGGCTTTGCGGGAAGTGGCGCACGCGGTCGATCACAGCTCTGGGGAGCCTGCGGACCGAAGACGGCCATCCCCTTGACCGTGCGCGAGCGTATTGCGGTCTGCATCAGTTCGAATCCGGTCGCGCAGAATCTGATTGCCCGCGGAGCCCGCATGGCGCATGCCATCGACGGCGACCTATTCGTGGTTTACGTGGATACAGCCGCCGACCGCAGCGATGAGAACCAGAGAACGCTGGCCGATAACATCCGCTTTGCGGAGAGCGTGGGCGCCAAAGTCGTACGCCTGGAAAGTGGAGACGTAGCCGAGCGAGTGGCGGAATTCGTGGTCAGCGAACACGTGACCCACGTGGTCTTCGGGCGATCCGCCACCAAGGGATGGCGGAGGTATCTGTACTGGTCGGCCATCCACCGATTTCTGCGCAACGCGCCCGCCGTGGATGTGCACATCGTGACCCAGGAAATGCGGTGAGGGCCTGGGGACGATGGCGTGGGAAACCAATAACCACGAAGGACACGAAGTGTCACGAAGGTTTCGATACTTGGTTGGGTTCCTTCGTGTAACTTCGTGCCCTTCGTGGTTATTGAAGTTGGGCTTAAACCCCGAGACAGCGGTTGACGCGGCTTTCCAAGTCCGGTAGCCTTAACTGGGAAGTTTTCCGGAAGCAGGCTTGGACTGATGATACGCAGCCAAAATGAAGGACGGGCGACGCGCATGTGCCTCTGTTGTTGTACGCCCACAATTTCTGGCGCGTGGAGGGTTTTGAACTAAGGCAATCGTTCAAATTTATTCAAAAAGCCCACTCGCCGAAACGGCAAGTGGGCTTTTTATTTTTAAGGGAAACCGGAGTTCAGCAATGGGTTCCTCCGCGTTCTCTGCGGAATTTCTCAGCGAACTCTGCGTTTTAAGGTTTTGATTTGTAACCAATATGAAAGCGTCAAACTCAATCGCCAAAGAACAGCTAGCCGGGAAAATCCCGGACGCCCTGTCCCGCGAGGTCGACATCTTCGAAACCGAAATCGCTCTGCGCAAGCAGGGCAAGATGGACGAGCGCCTGTTCGCCGAAACCCGGCTTCGCCGCGGCGCCTACGGCCAGCGCTACGACAACGGCCAACGCCACGACGGAAAAAAAGTCCAGCAGATGGCGTACCCCTCCGGCGACCTGACCAAAGGCCCGATGACTCTGTGGGACGCCCCGGGAATGCAGCGCATCAAGATTCCCGGCGGCGGACTCAACGCCGCTCAGCTGGAAACCATGGCCGAGTTGGCCGAGGAATACTCCGACGGCATTGCGCACGTCACCACCCGGCAGGACTTTCAACTGCACTACGTTCACATCGACGACACTCCCAGCCTGATGCGCCGTCTGGCGGCTGCCGGCATCACTACCCGCGAAGCGTGCGGAAACACTGTTCGTAACGTAACCGCCTGCCCTTATGCGGGCGTCTGTCCCGACGAAGTCTTCGATGTCACGCCGTATTCACGGGCGCTGTCGAAATTTCTGCTCGGCCATCCTGACTGCCAGAATTTCGGCAGAAAGTTCAAGCCGGCATTCAGCGGCTGTGCCCAACATGCCTGCGGTCTTACCAACATGCACGACCTGGGCCTGATCGCGGTGAGGCGCGGCGAGAACGGAACACAGAAGCTTGGTTTCGAGATGTACGTCGGCGGCGGCCTGGGCACGGTCCCTTATCAGGCGAAATTGTTCGATTCGTTTATTCCGCCGGAGGAGTTGCTCCCGCTGGCGCAGGCCATCGCCCGTGTGTTCGCCAAGCTCGGCGAGAAAAAGAACCGCAACCGGGCGCGGATCAAGTTTCTGGTTCACGATTTGGGAATCGAGAAATTCAAAGAGCTGGTCCTTGAGGAACGCAAGAATCTGCCATTCGATCCCCGCTGGACTGAATACATAAAGGAGGCGGTGCAGGCCGAGGAATCGCCTTTGCGCGCCGCCGGCGAGTTGCCAACTTTAATTTCGATCACAGCCGCGGACGATTTGTCGCGCTGGCTGAAAACCAACACCCGCGCGCAGAAGCAAGCCGGCTACGTCACTGTGACGGTCGCACTTCCCCTGGGTGATATCACCGCCAACCAACTGCGGTCTCTGGCGGACATCGTTCGCCGCTTCACCAAAGAAACAATTCGCACCACCGTCGAACAAAACTTCGTGATCCGCTGGGTGAGCAAGAGCGATCTCCCGGAACTCTACAAGGCTCTGGACGCCGTCGGTCTGGGCGATCCGGGCGCCGGCACGATCGTCGACATCGTCGCCTGCCCGGGCACCGACACCTGCAAGCTGGGAATTTCTTCTTCCCGCGGACTCGCCGGCGAACTGCGCAAAGATCTGGCCGAAAAAAGTTTCCAGATGGATGAAGCAGTGCAGAACCTGCACATCAAAGTCAGCGGATGCTTCAACAGTTGCGGACAGCATCACGTGGCCGACCTGGGTTTCTACGGCGTCAGCCGCAAGGTCGCGGGCTACGCGGTTCCTCACTTCCAGGTCGTGCTCGGCGGAGAGTGGGAGCATAACGCCGGTTCGTACGGGCTCCCGGTCGTAGCGATTCCATCGAAGAATATTCCGCAGGTAGTCGCGCGGCTTACCGGCCGCTACGCCGCAGGCCGCACTCCGGGCGAGAGCTTCAAGGATTTCATCAAGCGCATCGGCAAGGCGGAGCTGAAAACTATGCTCGACGATCTCACGCGCCCGCCCGCCGGAGACCGTTCCTATTACAGCGATTGGGGCGACCCACGCGAATACGGCCTGGGAGATATGGGCATTGGCGAGTGCGCGGGAGAAGTGGTTTCCGCGTTCGATTTCGATATCGCCGCCGCGGAGCGCGAGTGGTTCGAAGGCCAATTGGCATTCGAAAGGGGCGAGGTTCAGCAGGCGGGGAGAAAGGCGTATCAGGCCATGCTGCTGGCCGCGAAGGCGCTGGTGAAGTTGGAGACCCAGAATGTCTCCGACGATCCCGAGCAAATCGTCAGCGAGTTCCGCACTCGGTTCTACGATACGCAAAAATTCTTCGACCCCTTCGCCGGCGGCAAATTCGCCAACTACTTCTTTGATGCCCACGAGAAGGCCGCGCAGCCGTACACGCTCGACACGAGCCGCTATCTGCTGGATGAAGCGCAGCTCTTCATCGACGCGGTCCACAGCTGCAACAACAAGATGATGACAGCAATAACTGTTTGAAGAGATGGCGGAGGATCAACACCGAATGGATCTCCAGCACGTCAATGTAAAACTCCTTGCAAAAGATCCCGATGCAGTCGACCTCGATCCCCTGATCCCCGTGTTTCACTCCTGGATTCAGGGGCAGATCTTCGAGGAGCGCTTGCTGGATATTGCGGACTACCGGCATGTCCATCACGGGCCGGGAGTTGTGCTGATCGGCCTCGAAGGCGACTACAGCGTGGACAACACAGACGGCCGCCTGGGCGTGCGATACAACCGAAAAGCCGCGCTCAATGGCGGCAATCGCGACCGGCTGAAGCAGGCTGCCCGCGCGGCGCTCACGGCTTGTCAGCGTCTGGAAGCGGAAGCAAGTCTGGGCGGGAAACTTCGCTTCAACGGTCAGGACATGGAAATCTCCATCAACGACCGCCTGCTCGCCTCGAATAGCGAAGACACGCGCGCCACGGTCGAGTCCGAGTTCAAGGCCTTCTTCGGGGAGTTGCTTTGCGGGGCTGAGTACTCCTTGTCATATGATGACGATCCGCGGCGGTTGTTTGCGGTAGCGGTCAGAGCTTCGCGGCCATTTTCCGTGAGTGAGTTATTGGAAGGGCTGATAGTCTAGTTTTCTGTTTTCGGCCGGGCCGCGCCCGGCGACCGAGTCAAAGACCCGGTCCTACACAACCGGGTCCCACACACCGGTTCCAACCGAGACTGCTTATAATCGGAAGTTACCCTGCGGTCGCTCCGCTTTTCAATGAAATTTGAACTCTTCGTCGCCACTCGCTATCTGCGCGCCAAACGCCGTCAGGCCTTCATCGGCATCATTACGGCTATTTCCATCGCGGGAGTGGCCGCCGGTGTGGCTTCCCTGGTGATCGCTCTTGCCATCAACAACGGCTTCCGTCAGGACTTACAGAACCGTCTGCTGGGTTCCACTTCCCACGTCAACCTGTTGCGCGTAGAAGACGACGGCATCAAGGATTGGCGTCCGCTCATGGAGCGACTGTCGAAACAAACGCATGTCGTAGCGGCAGCTCCCGCGATCTATGAACAGGTGCTGATTTCACACGGTCCTCGGGCGCGGGGCGCAATCCTGAAAGGCATCATCGCCTCCGACGAGCGCAAGGTCAGCGACATGCTGAATAGCGTAAAAATCGGCTCAGCCGCCGAACTCACAGATCGTGTGGAGGTTGGTCCTGACAGTGCGGAGCCGGCTCTTCGACCCGGCGATGGCGGAACCGGAACTGGATCGCACCACGGCACTCAAGCCTCGCCAGGGACCGGGTCAAAGACCCGGCCCCACACAGCCCCAGAATCCCCAGACACCGACTCCGACTCCTTAGCTTCGGTCCAAAACCGCATAGCCGCCATGCCGCCCATCATTCTCGGCAAGGATATGGCCGACGGCCTGGGCGCCACGGTGGGTTCCATCGTGCTCGTCACCAGCCCTCAAGGAGAACTCACGCCATTTGGACTGGTCCCGAAGTACAGCCGCTTTCGCGTCGTCGGAATCTTCAACTCTGGTTTCTACGATTACGATTTCTCGTGGGCTTTCACGCGCCTCTCCGCCGCGCAACAACTCGAGAGTCTGGGCGATCAGATCACGGTGATCGAGTTCAAACTGGACGACATCTACAAGGCCGGCCAGGTGGCGCAGGAAATCGAGCAGGCCGCCGGCAAAGGCTTTATGACCACCAACTGGATGGAGCAGAACAAGGCTCTGTTCCGCGCCCTCCGTCTGGAACGCTTAGTGACATTCATTACCATCGGCCTGATCGTCTTCGTCGCCGCCCTAAACATCCTGATATCCCTGACGATGATGGTTATGGAGAAGACGCGCGATATTGCTGTGCTCATGTCGATGGGGACTCGAAAATCGCAGATCCGGCGAGTGTTTATCGCTCAAGGAGTGCTCATTGGTGTGATCGGCACTGCCATCGGGCTGGTACTCGGCTATGCACTCTCCTGGGCTGGCGGGCACTACCATTTGCTATCCCTAGCTCCTGAGGTTTATTCCATCGACTATGTACCCTTTGCTCCGCGCGGCGTGGATGGCGTGGTGGTGGCGGCGGTTGCGATCGGCATTTCGTTGCTGGCCACGGTTTATCCTTCGTGGTCGGCGGCGAGGATTCTGCCGGCTGAGGCTTTGCGGTACGAGTAGCTGTGAGCGGCGCTCGTCGCCTGCGAGCATCTTAGCTTGGAATATTCATGAGCGATCTGGCGGGAAAGGGCACGGCTTGGAGCCGTGCCGCTGGCACAGCTGCAGGATTCGAGCCCACGCCGCTACGGCGGAACTACAACGGTGCGGACCGAGTGCGGATTCGGTGCTGCTCCTGCGAGAAACGTTTCCCCAGGCGCTAAAAGCGCGGATACAGATGCGCTAGGACGGCACGGCTGAAGCCGGCGCCCTTCCCGAATTCCCCCGCGGTGATGAATCATCCTGCCTTGGTATGAGCATTGCCCGAACCTTTAGCCTCGACTCGGAGTCACTGACTGCCGTGACCGGCGTCACAGTGGTTGATTTGCTCCCCACCCTATGATTCTTCACAGGGGAGTTTCGGGAAACAGAACTTCCGGTCTCCAGCTCCGCGCTCTTTCGTGCTTTAATGCTAAAGATGCCTGCTTGCAGCGTTTTTCGGCGCGCACGTGGCGTCGAGTTTGATTCGTACAGCGTGCGGAGTGCATCTAATGGAGCAAGACGTGCTGCTGCGGATTGAAGGTCTGAAAAAGGTTTTTCAATCCGGCGGGGCCGATCTGGTGCTCTTTGAAAACTTATCGTTTCAGGTGGCTAAAGGGGAGATGCTGGCAATCGTCGGCGAGTCGGGTGCCGGCAAGAGTACCCTGTTGCACATCGTCGGAACTCTTGATAGCCCTTCTGCTGGTGACGTATACTGCGCCCACTTGCAGTTGAGTTCGCTTTCGGAGGATGGTGCAGCCGATTTTCGTAACCGCGAGGTCGGTTTCGTCTGGCAATTCCACTATCTGCTGCCGGAGTTCACGGCACTGGAGAATGTGGCCATGCCGCTCCTGCTGCGGGGAAGTCCCCGGGCGGAGGCCGAGAGCGAGGCTTTGCGCTGGCTTCGGGAAGTAGGGTTGGAGCCGCGTTCGCACCATCGTTCTGGAGAGCTTTCGGGCGGGGAACAACAGCGAGTGTCTCTGGCCCGGGCGCTTATCACCCAGCCTAAGCTTTTGCTGGCTGACGAGCCGACCGGAGATCTCGACGAAGGGACCGCCGGTGCGGTTTTTGAATTGATCTCCCGGTTACATCTCGACCATCAGTTGACCTCCCTTGTGGCTACCCATAACCTCGCCTTCGCTCGCCGCTGCCACCGCGTACTGCGTTTGCAAAAGGGGCGAATTGAGGAGGTTGTGCCGGCTAGTCTGGCTGGGTAGGGGAGAAGAAGAGTACTGTAAGGTTTGCCGGGGTTGAAATGACGAAACACCGCCTATCGAGTGCAGAAAGTTGCATCCGGGCTGCGGAGAATGGAAGCTTGGTGTCTGTAAATACTAGGTCCAAGGCTTATAACACACGGTTTCTTGGACCAGAGTCGTTGGCATCCTGATTGCAGCAAAGACGTTGGGCCAAAAGACGTTCGTTGGGGACGGTCCGGGGAATTGGAGCCGTGGTCCGGCGAGCCTAGGGGGAAAAGGGCTATATGTTTGAACGCTACACGGAGAAGGCAAGACGCGTCATCTTTTTTGCGCGCTACGAAGCCAGCCAATTCGGGTCTCCCTACATTGAGACCGAGCATTTGCTGCTCGGGCTTCTGCGTGAAGACAAGGCCCTGACCAATCGTTTCCTGCGCTCCCATGCCTCGGTGGAATCGATCCGCAAGCAGATTGAGGGACACACCACGATCCGGGAGAAGGTTTCGACTTCGGTCGATCTACCCCTGAGCAATGAATGCAAGCGTGTGCTGGCCTATGCCGCGGAAGAAGCGGAGCGCCTTTCGCACAAACATATTGGCACCGAACATTTGCTTTTGGGTTTACTAAGAGAAGAAAAGTGTTTTGCCGCCGAGATTCTGCACGAGAGGGGATTGCGGCTCTCTACGATTCGCGAAGAGCTGGCCCGCACCAGCCAGGAAAAATCTCAACCGCAACGGCAGCGTGAGTCGTCGCTGCTGAGCGAATTTTCCCGCGACCTCACGCAGGCCGCCATGGACAGTCAACTGGATCCGTTGGTCGGCCGCGAAGGCGAGTTAGAGCGGGTGGTCCAGATTCTCTGCCGCCGCACCAAGAATAATCCGGTGCTGATCGGCGAACCGGGTGTAGGCAAGACCGCCATCGTGGAAGGTCTGGCACAGCGCATCGCGGATGGTGAAGTTCCGTCATTCCTTGCCGACAAGCGCATCCTGGGCCTCGACCTCTCGCTGATCGTTGCCGGCACCAAGTATCGCGGCCAGTTCGAAGAGCGCCTGAAGACGATTATGAAGGAACTGATGGAGTCGCAGAATTCCATCATCTTCATCGACGAACTGCACACTCTGGTCGGTGCAGGATCGGCTGAGGGTTCGCTCGATGCCGCCAATATCCTGAAGCCGGCACTTTCTCGCGGTGAAATTCAGTGCATCGGCGCGACCACTCCCGGCGAATATCGCAAGTCGATCGAGAAAGATCGCTCGCTCGAACGGCGCTTCCAGGCGGTGAAAGTACCGCCGCCGAACGAAGCTGACGCAACCAAAATTCTGTTCGGGATCAAAGACCGGTACGAGAAGTTCCACGCCGTCACCTACACCGACGACGCCATCAACTTCGCGGTATCGCACTCGAACCGCTACATTCCCGACCGCTTCCTGCCCGACAAGGCGATCGATCTGGTCGACGAAGCCGGAGCGCGCGTCAAGCTGCGCCAGACTTCGCTGCCCGAGGAGATCACCGAAGTCCAGAAGCGCATCAAGTTCATCGTCCACCGGATGGAAAACGCCATCGCGAACCACGAGTTCGAGAAGGCGCGTTTCTATTCCGACGAGGAACGCAAGGAGCGCGAGAACCTGCGCGCTCTTCGCGAAAAATATCATCTCGATGAATCTTCCACCGGCGTGGTCGGCCGCGAGGACATCGAGGACGTGGTCTCGCGCTGGACCGGCGTGCCCATCACTTCGATCAAGGAAGAAGAGTCGCAGAAGCTGCTGCGCATCGAAGAAGAGCTGCACAAGCGGATCATTTCGCAGGACAAGGCCATTACGGCTCTCGCCCGCGCTATCCGCCGCAGCCGCGCTGGACTCAAAAGCCCGAACCGGCCGATTGGATCCTTCTTGTTCCTCGGTCCGACGGGCGTCGGCAAGACCGAAGTCGCGCGAACGCTGGCGCAGTTCATGTTCGGCAGCGAGAAGTCGCTGGTTCGCTTCGATATGTCCGAGTTCATGGAAAAGCACTCGGTCTCCAAGCTGATTGGCTCGCCTCCGGGATACGTCGGCTACGAAGAAGGTGGCCAGCTTACCGAACGTGTGAAGCGCGCTCCTTACTCGGTCGTGCTGCTCGATGAAGTCGAGAAGGCGCATCCGGACGTGTTCAACATCCTGCTGCAGGTTTTTGAAGACGGCCAGCTGACCGACGGCCTTGGCAACACGGTCGATTTCAAGAACACGATCATCATCATGACCTCGAACATCGGCGCCCGGCACTTGCAGAAGCGCGAAGGCCTGGGCTTCCAATCGACCAACGAGGACATGATTTCCGGCAAGGTTGAAGACCTGGTGAAGGGCGAAGTAAAGCGCACTTTCAACCCGGAATTTCTGAACCGGCTGGACGAGATCATCCTGTTCACGGCTCTGAGCGAAAACGACCTGATCCAGATTCTGGAACTCATGGTCAATCAGCTCAACCAGAACCTGGCGCAGAAGGCGATCACAGTTACCGTCGCCGACGAAGCCAAGAAGTGGATTCTGAACCAGACCCTAACCGACCGCAGCTACGGCGCTCGCCCGCTGCGCCGTGCCCTGCAGAAGTACATCGAGGACCCGCTGTCCGAGGCCCTCATCCAGGGCACGATCGCGACACGGCCGGCGTTTATCGAAGTCTTCCTCGACGGGAACAAGCTGTTCTACCGTCCGGTGGACGCGGAGAAGACGACGGAAGGTGTGCTGCTGTACGAGAACTAAGCATTCAGCACTCAGCACTCAGCCGTCAGCGCAAGCTGGCGGCGTTGTTTTCGGTGCAGCCGCCTCTAACTAAACGCTGGTCATCTCGTTCTTGCGTCCTTGGATTTCGCCTTCCCATTCCTGCCAGGATTCTTTCAGCATTACTTTGAACGGAGTTTCTGGCAATGCATCGATAAAAACGGCGCCTTCATGCAAACCGCTAAAGGCGCTCTCATAGTCCGCACGCGCGGAGTCGAGCGCCACACGCATTCTGAGTTGCATGATTCTTGTCGTCTGCTTCGGGTGTTTCATTTGGGCGAGCCATTTTTCAGCGCCGACGACATCGCAGCGGAACCAAGCAGTGAAGATTGCGGCCTCTCGTGCTAATTCGTCTCTCTTGACAATTGAAAGCGCGTGGGCGAGTTCGAGGCAGCGTTCTAAGTGCGCGGCCGCCTCTGGTGCCTCTTTCCTGCTGCTCGCTGCCAAGAAAGCAATCCAATTAGCGGTGAATTCATCAAATGACGCGTCGCGTATCGAGGCGACGGTTCTCAGCCAACTCTTCTTCCAGAATTTCAGTGGAACGCCGCGGCGAGTTTGACTCGCCAGAGCCAGCGCACTAATCAACCGGCGCGTTCGGTTATACGAGGTCAGAAGCATCCAGATACGCGCCCCATCGCTACGGGAATTCGGCAGCAGTGGCAGAAGACTAACTAGAGCAAGAAATAGAGAAAAATACGCAAATCCTGCGGCGAATGGCGCGACCCATGTATCAGCAGAAGATGGGAATACATATCTGACCAGCACTACTATTGCTGCTGCAGACATCAGGTTCGCAGCCGGACCACCGATAACGAAAATCAGCATTCGCCGCCTTAACTTTCTTACCCGGTCTATAAACATCCCAGCATAACCAAGCGCCGCGGACCCACGGCGAAAACGAAGTTTTATTTTTCCGAATTCGAAACCTAATATGAATGGTCCAAGAGAGATAAAACTGAACGTGAATCCGACGAGCCGACCAGCAATAAGGTGGCCTAGTTCATGGGCGACTACTGAAAGACCTAGAATTAAGAAGTACGATAAAAGGGCAGCCTCGCGTTGAGATTCTGTACGACTTGTTGCTGCTACAACAACTAGAAAAAGCGAACCCATCAGCAACCCAATGAAGAGGCCGAGGATGTTTTTCTTGTGATCGCGTCGCGGGAGAATGCCAGAATCAAGAATCGGAGTTGCTGACACTGTTTTCTCAACCTTCGACATCGATGGATAATATCAAAGCACCCGGCACTACATG
This sequence comes from uncultured Acidobacteriaceae bacterium, assembly GCA_963735545.1. Classification (GTDB taxonomy): domain Bacteria; phylum Acidobacteriota; class Terriglobia; order Terriglobales; family Acidobacteriaceae; genus PALSA-270. Next base: position 109,753 of record CAVTLU010000022.1, on the reverse strand, counting down.
GTCTGGTTAATTTCCCACGCAGACGGTTAGTTAGTTGAATCGCTGGTTCGGCTCTTCCTAATTGGCCCAGTCCTCAATTCCCAACCCCTTCACCCGCCGGAACACCCGGTCATGCGTAACCAGTACCACTCCCGCCGCCAGTGCCTGGGCCGCGATCATCATGTCCAAATTACCCATCGGTTTCCCGTCTCGCTCTACGGCCGTACGAATGAGAGCGTAAGTCTTGGCTGCCTCCGAATCCCATGGCAGCACTTCGACCCGCAGCAGGAACTGTTCGACTGCAATCTTCAGCCGCGACGCCTCTGGTTGTCGTGCAACGCCAAAGCGCAGTTCGGCCTCGGTGATCACCGACACGCCAACCTCTGCCATCGGCACTCGCAGCAGCCGCTCACGCACACGAGGAGTGTTGCCCTTGATGATGTAGCTGGCTGTGTTGGTATCAAGGAGATAGTGGACGGGCATTTAAAAATCTTTCGGGAGTGTACTGCAAACACAAGGTCCCTCCACTGCGCCGTCGCTGGCGCTCCGGCTCCGGTCGGGATGACCATTGCTTGGTCGGAGCATGATTAGGTAACTACTCGAACAGCTTCCGCTTCTGGGGAGGCGCGTCCTGCCGATCCGCGAGGAAATCGCCAGGGAACTCGACAGTCTTCGCCAGCTCGAAGAAATCCTCCCACGACTCGGGCCGGCGGGACAGGATCACATCGCCGGTCTCGGGATCACGGCGGACAAAAACTTCCGACTCTTCAAAACGGTATTCGGCCGGCAGGCGGACGGCCTGGCTGCGGCCATTGCGAAAGAGTTTGGCGGTACGGGACATGATATATACCACAGTATATCACATGCCTACTACCGGAGCTGTGCGCGCTTCCACCGGAAAGATCAGGCTCCGCCTTACTGCCGCCCACTCTTCTCGGTTACATCCTCGATATACAGCATGACCACCGGCTTGCCCGGCTGCGGCTCGATGCGGCGGGCGTTGAGCATCATCGTCCGTGCGCCGAGCTGCGGGAAATCGTGGCGCACTTCGAAATCCTCAACCCGTCCATCGCTGGGAAGAATGCTTTCCAGAAGCACGCGCAGCTTGGGGATGTTCCATTGCCCGTCGCCGAGGTCGTAAATCGGCCGTTTTTCCGTTTCCTGGCGCGAGACTTTGAACTCCCGGCAGAAGGCCTGGTTGGCGCTGATTACCTGCAGGCTGCCGTTCAGAACGAGGGTAGCTTCCCGGGCATTCTCAATGAGCGCGTCCGCATGCTGGTGCAGTTGGTCGAGATTGCGCTTCATGGCATCAATGTCCTGGAAGCTGAGCACCGCGCCGTCAATCTTGTTGTCCCAGGTCTTGTAGGGACGGACCCGCATCAGGTACCACGCGCCAGTCTGGTTCTCACGCACCTCGCGTCCAAGGGTGCTCACGTTGTCAATGCTTTCCCGGGCAAACTGCCCCAGATCCTCCACGTCGAGGTTGGGACGAATCTCGCTTAAGCGGCGGCCCACATCGCTGGGCAGCAGGTTCAGCAACTTTTGCGCCGGGGGCGTGAAGCGGCGGATGTGCAAGTCTTGTCCTACGATCACCAGGGGATCAGCCACGCTGGCCAGCAGGTTGAGTAGATCGTTGTTTACCACGGTCAATTCCGAGTTGCGGTTATGCAGTTCCTCATTGAGGGTGGTCAGCTCTTCATTGGAGGACTGGAGTTCTTCCTTGGCCGTCTCCAGTTCCTCGTTGGTGCTTTGCAATTCTTCGTTAGCGGAGAGCACCTCCTCATTGGCCGATTTGGATTCCTCGGTCACCGTCTCGTGCTCTTCAATCAGCGCCTGGAACTGTTCCCGGATTTCGGCCAGCTCGCGCTTCAGGTCCGCACTCTCCCGGGAGGCAAGGTCATTCGCCTTAGGAGCCTTCTTCTTACCGTACCGGCTCCTGGCCGCGGCGGAAGGCGCATCCTGAAAAACGATCAGGTAGAAGCGTTCGCTCGATCCCTGTGCGCGCAAAGGGCTGACTTCCAGGTTCACTTCCCGGGTGCTTCCGTTCGACTGGACCCGCACGCCCTCTTTCCGCACCATAGCGTTTTGCTTCCTGGCCTTGGTCAAGGCGGCGCGCAAATCCACCAGCAGCCCCGCGCGCGCCATTCGGGCGAGGCTGAAAGTGGGCTGGCCGGGGGCTGGTTCCAGGTAAGGGCCGGTCTTCCCGCGAAACTGCATGATCTCCATCTGCTCATTGACCACCACGCTGGCCGGCACAAAGCGTTCCATGAGCGTGCGGTCCACTTCTTTCTCAACCGTGAAAACCGGCTCCGGCGCACGCGGGGTCCTGGCATCATCCGGGCGTCGAGTGCTGTACTCAGCCGAGCCGAAATAGGGCATTAGGCGGGTGGCCGACTTCTTCTTCTGGTAGATCTTGTTCTTTTTGTCCATCGGCATAAAGTACTCCGAAAACGTTCCCAGACTCTCGGAGCCCCCGAGCATGAGATACCCGCTGGGTTTGAGCGCATAGTGCAATGTGGGGACTACGCGCTTCTGCAGCACCGGACCCAGATAGATCAGCAGATTGCGGCAGCTGATCAGGTCCAGGTTAGAAAAAGGAGGGTCCTTGGCCACATTCTGCTTGGCGAAGATGCACATCTCCCGCACCGGCTTGACAATCTGATAGCTCCCGTTGGAGTGCACGAAGAAGCGCCGCAGGCGTTCGGGCGAAACGTCAGCCAGCAGAGCTTCCGAATAGAAGCCGGCGCGGGCCCGATCGAGAGAGGCATCGCTGATGTCGGTGGCAAAGATCTGAAAGGGGGCGCCTCCGTCCGAAGCCTTTGCCGTCTTCGTAGTCTCCAGCCACAAGTATTCCAGCATGGCCATGGCGAGAGAATAAACCTCTTCGCCGGTAGAGCAACCTGGCACCCAAACCCGCACCATCCTGCCCGGCTTGCTGTCTTGAAACAGAACGGGGAAGACGTGCTGGCGCAGCGCCTCGAAGGATTCGGGATCGCGAAAAAAGCCGGTCACGTGGATGAGAATGTCCCGATATAACTCCTCGATTTCTCCGGGAGTGTTGCGCACCAAGGACACATAGTCTTTCAGCTTTTCCAGCTTGTGCAGGACCATGCGGCGCTTTATGCGGCGCAGAAGGGTAGTCTGCTTGTAGTGGGTAAAGTCCACCGCAGTGGCGTCACGCAGCAAGGTGAACAGATCTCCCATGTGGTCGCCGGGGGCGGTGGCCAGTTCCGGCTTTTCTGTCGAAGCCCGAACCAGATAAGGGTGCCGTGCCACCCGCACCAACTCTTTCGCTATGTCCGCGGGGGGTAGTACGAAATCCACACAGTGCGCACTGACGGCACTATGGGGCATGCTGCTGTACTTTGCGGATTTATCATCCTGGGCGAAGGTAATTCCGCCGGCTGCCTTGATGGCGCGCGAGCCTTCGGTTCCGTCGGAGGCTGTGCCCGACAGAATCACGCTGATGGCCCGGCTGCCGCGGTCTTCCGCCAGGGAGCGCAGGAAATGGTCGATCGGCAGGTGTTGTCCGCGGGTGAGCGCCCGCGCCGCCAGCCGCAACACGCCACCCTTCAGGGCTATGGTGGCGTTGGGCGGGATCACATAGATGTGGTCGGGTTCCACCACCGTACCGTCGGTGGCTTCCTGCACCGGGATCTTCGTGGTGCGCGCCAGAATTTCCCGCAGCTCGCTGCTGTGTTTGGGATCGAGGTGCTGCACCAGGACGAATCCGATGCCCGTTTTTTCCGGCAGGTGCCGGAGAAGGTCGGAGAAGGCTTCCAGACCCCCGGCGGAAGCGCCGACGCCGGCGACGGGGAACGGGACAACTTGGCGAGCGTGGACCGCCGGAGATACCCTGAGGCCCGACTTCATCTTCACGACAGAGCCTTTCATGGGAAACGACCTGTGCGGAGTTCTAGAGGCCAGAGGGGACCTGGCAGCGCAAAAAAAGATGTACCCAACCAACGCGAACCGGGGCCTATAGCCCGCGGTCAGCATGTTAGTCCGGTTCGACGACCAGGGTCAATGGGTTTTGCGGATTCCAAATGCCCTGTGTTTCCCAAAACGGGACAAATTGATTTTTTCTGGCTTGTGACATTCGTCACAGCCTTCTCGCCGACGGTACGGTAACTTGTGCAAATGATCGAAGAACTCTACGAATTTATCGACCTAACCAGAACGCTAAGGCTGCTGCATCTACCTCCGCTACTTAAACTCAGGCCACCTGAATCCGCCATTTTGGAGAAGGCCTACCTGATGCAGGTCCGTCTCGACCTGGAGGCAAAGACCTCCTCCACCGCCGAAACCACAGAGGCCAGAAACCGTGGGCTGTAGGCCCGGGGTCACGCAATTCGCAGTGAGCGAATCAAGCAGGAGCGGATGCCTTCGTCTGCCCAAAGAGATTGAGCTTCATCATAAAGCTCTGCACATTGATTACGAGCTCAAGTATCGCTGCCCGTACCAAGCGTCCCGGCGTACATGAGCATATCTGGGACGCATCGTTCTCGCGACGCTAACTTCGAAATCCGGCACGGCGGTAGGTATTCTCAATCTCGGCTCGCACCACCAATAAATCCGTCAGTTCTTTGGCAAGCAGGGCCTGCCTCGACATCAAGCTCTTCAGGCGAACTATCTGATCCATGGCGGGGCGGCGGGCTGGGACGGGAGCAGGGACCCTAAAACCGGTTTGGCGGGCACGCTGCCAATCCGCCAATTCGGACGATAAAGCGCAAACCGATCCGCGCTTGAGATGCTGATGCCGGCGCACTGGCAGGCCTTCGGTTCTCTCCCAGCGTTGCACTGTGCGCACGCCGCGCCGAAGAAAAACCGCAATTTCTTTCCAGGAGTCGAGCATCATTGACTTTGGATTCGTTTCGGAAATGCCTTTGCTGGCCATGCCATTCATAAGAGTCCCGCTCCAAAATATTCTACCGAATTTTGGCGTCTTTTGGCGCTTGTCTTTGGGTGTTCCTCCGGTTTATGTAGGTGAAGAGGTCACACCGATGTCTCTACAGGACGGCCGGTCCGAGCAACACAATGGACATGCGCCAAGACCCGATGGGCTCTCCTTCGAGGAGTGGCAGTCGCTATTCTTGGCTGACGCCGAACATCTGGGAATTCTCAAGACAGCCAAAATCATCGGCGACACCGCGCTACGCCTGTTCTGGGAGCAGGGCGTTGCCCCAACCGTCGATGCCCTGTTAATGAGCGCTCAGGGAAGCGATCCGGCAGCGTAGCAGTTGGGACCAGACCCGACTCCGGGTCATCCAAACCTCTTGATTATAATTGCCTTACAGCTGCGGTCGGTCCCGGTCGTGGGGACATCTCCTTCCGTACCCTAGGAAACCTCCCCCCACTGCGCCAAGATAAGAGAGCTACCGGTCTATCTGGATGACGGGCATTTCTCCGTCCCTCGGTTCGTCGCCAGGATGACCCCGCTTTACCGCATGCTTGATAATAATTCTCAACCTCCAGAAACACCGCGAGCCGGCAGCAAGACCTGGCAACGCGTGTTTGAGGCGTCGCTAGGCGTGTTTGTGCTGGTTTTTACGGGCTTCATGGCGCATCGCTATGCGCCGTCGCCCACTGGCGACCTGCAGCGGGAAGTGCAGCAGCTCTCCCACGAAGTGCAGCGGCTGCAGCAGGAACAAGCCATGCCGGCTATGGTTCTGAACCGCTATCGCAATTCCATCGGCTATATTTTTGGCGTTTATCAGGTGGGATTCGCCGGGCGTCCTCCTGCTCTCCGCGTGCGCGTTTCTGGTACGGGGTTTGTGGTCGCGGATGGCTTGCTGGCAACCAACCGCCATGTCGCCGAGCCGTGGTATGGGGACTCTGAGGCGACCGCACTGATCCGCAGGGGCGCAACTCCGCAATTGGAAAAACTGCTGGTCTTCTTTCCCGGACTCTCCTCGCCCATAGACATTACCCCGGTCGTGCTATCCGCGCACAGCGATCTAGCCATACTGCAGGCGGAGAATTCGCCGGCGGTGCATCAGCTTCGGCCCTTGCCCCTGGCGCCTGATGCATCGAGCCCGGGCGAATTGGTCACGGTAATCGGGTATCCCATGGGCGTGCTGGGAATGGTGGCCAAGTCGCCCACCGCGGTGTATGACCGGCTGGCATTTCGACGCGACGATATGGGCGCGGCCACCGAACTAGCGGCGTTGTCTCTGATTCGCCCTTCAGCTACTTGCGGGCACTTGGGCGATGTCGTCGGCGATAAGCTGATCTACGACGCTCCCACGGCTCACGGCGGCAGCGGCGGCCCGGTTTTTGATTCGCACGGGCAGGTGATTGGAATTAATTCGGCTTATCTCGACGGTTTCTCGGGCGGCACGCTAGGCATCTCGGTCGAAGCGCTGCGGCCACTGATTCAGGCGGCGCAGAAGGGGACCACGCAAGCGCATACGGCGCTGCGCTAGCAGCAATGTAGGGCGGACACTCCTGTCCGCCGCCTTTGACGTTGCTCTTGATTTTGCTTTTGACGTAACCCGCAACTTGCTCCTCGCCATGTGCTATAGAACTTCCCAACCCATCCGCGATCACGCACGTGTTCTTCGTCCAGGCGCCCCAGGCGCGCGGCATTACGCCCGGCCTTCCCAGATATCCTAAAACCCGGCGTGGATCTTTCCGGTCCACTACTGGCAGCCGACCGCTGTTGCTTTAACATCTTGGCCGCGGGTTCGCGCAACACCTCGTCGGGATAAGTAACGATCACGTTGCGCATCCCTGCCTCCACCGCCGTCATCGCGCCGGAAGGATCTTAATCGAGCGCGCGGAGCACGTCGCCGCGGGTTAGAAAAAGAGAAGTAGAGAGATTGGGTTTTTCTTTTTCACAATTCAGAGTTGAGCAGACTTGCAGCTTTCGCAGGCAGGGGCGCCCGCGCGACAAGATTCGTCAAGTCCGTCAGTCGGTCCCACCTCACTCGCACTGGCATCAGTGCTATATTGAGACGATTTAGCAGTTGCGATAGATTCAGCCATCAGTGATCGCTCGGAAGGTTCCCGGAGAACGGTATGGCCGACAAAGGCAAATTTCCGCACTACATGATCAAGGAAATTTTCGATCAGCCGCAGGCCTTGCGGGATGCGGTTGGGCCGCGAGTCTCCCTGGAAGACGGTGTGGTGCGGCTGGAAGAGGTCAACCTCAGCGCGGAGGAGTTGCGAGCCTTACGCCGTATCAACATCGTGGCTTCGGGAACCAGTCGGCACGCGGGCATGGCAGGCCAGTACATGATTCAGGAACTGGTAAATATGCCGGTCGACGTCGATTACGCCAGCGAGTTTGAATACCGGAATTCGCTGATCGGTCCCGGCGAGCTGACCATCGTGATCACGCAGTCCGGGGAAACCGCCGACACTACCGCCGCGCAACGCGAGGCCAAGGCCAAGGGTTCGCACACGCTGGCCATTTCCAATGTAGTGGACTCAACGATTGCGCGCGAGGCTCGCGGCGTTCTCTATACGCATGCGGGTCCTGAGATCAGCATCGCTTCGACGAAAGCTTTCACGGCACAGATGGCGGTGCTCTTTCTGTTCGCTCTTTATATGGGGCAGATACGCGGCACCTTGCCGAAAGTACAGCGGCGGCGCTATATCCAGGAACTGCTCGACCTGCCTGCCAAGCTCGAGAGCGTGCTGCAATCCGCTCCCGCTTGCGAGCGGCTCGCCGATGAATATCACGAGTTCAAGGATTTCCTCTTTCTGGGACGCGCCATCCACTATCCAGTCGCCATGGACGGCGCCCTGAAGCTGAAGGAAGTTTCCTACGTTCATGCCGAAGGCTACCCGACCGGCGAAACCAAGCACGGTCCGAACGCGCTGATTGACGAAAGCCTGCCCGTGGTCATCATTGCGACCTGCGATCGTGGCGACCCCGAGTCGGTGATGCGCTACGAGCGCAACCTGGCAAATATCAAGAGCTTCAAACAGCAGTCGGGACGGGTGATTGCGATTGGTTCGGAAGGGGATGAGGAGTTGCGTCGGCTGGCCGACAGGACCATCTTTGTTCCCAATGCGCCGGAGCTGCTTTTGCCGATTCTTGAAATCGTTCCGTTGCAGCTATTCGCCTACTACATGGCGGTGAGAAAAGGTCTGGATGTGGATCGTCCGCGAAATCTGGTGAAATCAGTGATGGTGGAGTAGTGAGGAGCTGGAAATTCTGATTGAGCGTCTGGTGCAAACCATAAACTACAGAGGACACAGGGGAATATAAGCGCTTAACAGAGTCTCGTTAGGCAGTTCTAATTCGGCTTGCGCACTTTGCCGTCGGAAAGGTAGCGCAGCAGTGCGGAATCGGCCGCGGACCGGCATTTTTTCAGGAGCGCTGCTTCGGGGCTGATAATCGCGTCTTCGGTAGTTTTCTGGCGGATGCTTTGCCGCAGCTTGTCGCCCGCTTCGGTTTCGTTGGTCATGACCTGCATGTAGAACCAGAGGAAGTGGCGCATTTGATCCACCGCCGACTTCAGCACCTGGACCGATTCCATCTCGGGCAACTGGCTGAGCGCTTCCATCAGTTCGGGATCACTGGGAGCCTCCATGGCGGCACAATTCAACTCCCGCTGAATGGCACGCAGGTCTTCCGTCACGCGCAGAACCCGGAGATGAATGTCGTCTAGGTAGTCTTCTGGAGGCATGGGGTCGAGTCTCCCTCGAACCTAAACATCTCACCCGCATTGCCATGCGAACAGATGTCCCACGGGCATGCGCTTTCGTAATTCATGGCATTACTTTGGTATGAGGCAGAACCGGGAACGAAAAATCAGCTCGCGCCCTTTTCTTATACGGCTGGAACCCGGCCAGCAGCGCGGATTTGCGGGACTTCGACGACGTGGACACCGGGGCTGGGGTTGCTGACTGCTTCAGAAAGCGCGGCGATCATTTGTGCGCGAGTGACTAGACCCAAACGTAGTGCGCCCTTTCGTGTGGGCGGTAAAAGCTCCAAGAGCCAATACATAGGACGCAACACATACGGCCAGCGGTGCCCCGGACCAAGCACATACCAGGGCCGCAGAATGGTGGCGCTCATGCCGCTCTCGCGGATCAAATTTTCGCACTGTGCCCTGACCTCGATGTAGGCCTTCATGATGGGCGCGGGCTGGGCCACGCTGAGATAGACGAAGTGCTGTACGCCGGCTGCGGCCGCTGCCCGGATCGCCCCGCTGCCGGAGGCGAAGTCCACACTGCGGAACTCAGCGGCCTTGGAGGGATTGGGATGAGCCACGCCGACCAACTGCACGAACGTATCTGCAGGGGAAATCTGGGCGGAGTAAGTGGCGGCGTCCAACGCGTTTCCTACCACCGCATGGCAACCTGGCGGCAGCTTACTTTCAGAACCGGCGCGTACCAGAGCGCGAACTTCGTGGCCGCGATTCAGCAACTCGCTGATGAGCGGGCGTCCCAGGTATCCAGTGCCGCCGGCGACAAATACCGGGTGCGTTTTTTTGTTCATTATGGTTGGTTTCGATGTGTGGCGACGCAGTGACTCACATCGACTGCGTCGCCCTCATCTAATTATTACGCAGCCGAAGGTCAAGTAGATTTCCCCGAACCTGGGCTCGTCCAACCCGGGCTTGTCCAAACTAGTTTTGCTGTGTCTGAGCAATGACCGAGGCGCTTATACATGCGTACTGGCTCGTCCTTCCTCCAACTTGAGCAACGCTTTCTTCCGCTCGATGCCCCAGCGATAGCCTCCCATGCCACCATCGGTCCGTACTACGCGATGGCAGGGAATCGCGACGGCTACCGGGTTGGTGGCGCAGGCTCGTGCCACTGCGCGGGTTGCCGTAGGCCGGCCGATGGCCTTGGCGACCTCTCCGTAGGAGCGGGTAGCGCCGAACGGGAATCGATTGCAGATGCGCCCACACTCGCCGCTGGAACGCGGTCGCTTGAATATCCAGGGGAAGCGAGGCGTTCGGCTTCTGTCCTTCCATCTGGCGGAGCAACACGGTTCTCCATTGCGATAGCGCTTGGTCGTCGCGGCGGCGCTGGGCGAAGGGAAACTCGTGCCTTAGCCCGTGCTCGAGTTCGTCGTCGGAAGTCGGCGAATTGGATCGCGCAAATTCCCTTGTCGGTGGCTGCGATCAGCATGCGTCCCAAAGGAGAATCCGCCAGACGTATAACGAATGCGGAGCCGCAATCGCGCCCCGGCGATACTTGTCCGGCGTCATGCCCAGTTGCGACGCGGTGCGCTCGTACAGACGGCTGCTGGAGCTGTAACCGGCGTCGTACATGGCGCGAGTCACCGAGTGGCCCGCCTGCAGGTTGCGCTTGAGCTGGTTCATGCGGCAGGAATCGGCGTACGCGCGCGGCGTGATGCCCAGCACCGCTTTGAAGGTTCGTTGCAGGTGAAACGGGCTCTGGCGAAACGCGCGCCCCAGTTCGTTGAGGGTGAGCGGTTCATCGATGTGCCGCTCGATGTAGCGGCACACCGCCTTCACCATCTCCACTTGCGGATTGCCGCCGGTCGCCCGGGGACGGCAGCGCAGGCAGGCGCGATAGCCGGCTTTTTCGGCTTCGTCGGTGCGGCGAAAAAAGACCACGTTTTCCCGCCGCGGACGCTTGGCGGGGCAAGAGGGCCGGCAATAGACGCCGGTGGAAGAGACCGCGAACACGAATTTGCCGTCCTGGCTTGGGTCGCGGTCAAGAACCGCCTGCCATCGGTTTTCGCTGGTCCGTCCCATCGGCTCGGGAGCTTCGTTCATGTCGAGTATCGCATTGGTTGTCATGATTCGAAAGCTTAAGGGCGGCGGATCGCGTGAGCTATCCGGATCTTGCGGTCAAACGCAGAAAGTCTTTTGTAGAGACGTAGCTCGGCTACGTCTCTACAGATAGTTCGGTCTCCGATACCATATTCATTCATAATTGCCCGTCATGACTTCCCGAGATAAATCAGCCTCTGAGATCGTCGCCGCCAGCATCGCTCACGAGATCGTTCTAAACGCCGGCGATCCCGCTGCGGAATGGCAGGCAGCATCGCCGGTCTCCTTCTGTTCGGATTGGCAGGGCCTGAATCCGGATCCCGGCCGCGAAACCCAGGTTCGCATCCTGTGGACCCCGCAGACTGTCTATTTGCGCTTTGAGTGCCGCTACCGCGAGCTGCATTTGTTCAGCGACTCGGATGCCAACGGGCGACGAGACCATCTTTGGGACCGCGATGTAGCGGAGGCCTTCCTACAGCCCGATCCTTCGCGCGAGCGCTACTACCGCGAATTTGAAGTCAGTCCCAATGGCATGTGGATCGATCTCGATATTTTTCCCGGCGGCCTTGCCGACCTGAAGAGCGGTTTGCAGCATTCGGTTCTGCTGGATGAAACGGCGCATACCTGGAAAGCTGAGTTGGCGATTCCAATGAAGGCGCTGACCGGGCAATTTGACCCTCGCGCGAGTTGGCGCGCCAATTTCTTTCGGGTCGAGGGCACAAAAGAACCGCGAGCCTACATGGCATGGCAGCCCACCGGCACGCCGCAGCCGAACTTCCATGTGCCTGCCGCGTTTGGCCGTCTGCGGTTTGCTCCCGCAACCCCGCTGGCGTAGAGTGGTGGGTCCCATTTCTCACTGGAGGCATCATCATGAAGCAAAGCCGTCATTTTCGTGCGGTATTGTTTTCTTTTTCCTTGCTGGCCTGTCTGGCTCTGTCCGCGCAGGAAGTAAAACCCGGCGTGCTCAAGACCGACGACGTCAAGCGCCTGACTCCCACCACCTACTTTTTCCGCGGGCAATCTGCGACGGTTCAGACCCGCAATTCCGCCGGTTTCAGCGTCGCAGACGGCAAGCTGGTTCTCGCGGGCTTGGTAGATACTTCTGGATACGCCGCCGATGTACAAGCCAAGTATCAGGGATTTCTGATCACCGAGGTCAAGCTCAGCGTCGAGGGCACCGACCTCGCACCGGGAGAATATGGATTCGGATTTTCGAAGGATGGCAAATTCACTGTCCTGGATGTAGGCGCCAACGAGCTGCTCAGCGCCTCTGCCCATCTGGATGACAAACTGGCTCGCCCGGTGCCGCTGAAGATCGTGGCCGACGGAGAGGCGTACCGTTTATATAATGGAAGGAAGTGGGTGAGCCTGAAAGCGAAGTAGCCTGCGAGTGTTCTGCGCCGTCTTGCCACCGTCATCCTGAGTGTTGTGACTTTTGACGACTGCATACGCCCGTCGCTCCACTTAGCTCTTAGCAGAGGTTAGTGCGACAGAGGCTGCAGGGGTCCGAGAACGGGCGAGATTCCTGCCCTCCGGTGTAGTTCGTTGAGCAACGCCTGGGCGGCATTCTGGTAGGTTCTGCCGGGGTCGGATGGATTGGCCCAAACGGCATCGTAGATAACCTGGGTTGCGTCTCTAAGGTCCATATGCAAGGCCGCGTTTAGCAGATCTACCTGTTCCCGCAGGTGCTCGTAACAGCCTTGGCAAACCGACGCGGCTTCGAATGCTCCCTCGTGATTGTCCTCGTTGCTGCAGCGAAAACTCGCCTTGGCATTGATCTGCATGTCCCCAACGTGGAGTTGCGCCTTGAACTCCCGCAGAAAACGCTCTCGTTCTTCCTCAACCTCGGCCGGATCGGGCAGCTTGACTTCCGGAGCGCTCGCAAGCGGAACGCTCGCGACCATCGGCGAGACGCGCTCCGTGCCCTGGCAGACCGGGCAGGCCATTAAATTCGCCGCGTAGTAGGTTTTGCACTTGATGCACGGCAATCCGTAGCCGATGCGCCGCGATGTGTCGGCTGACGGGCTGGCCAGACTCTCATCGCGTTGCAATCCAGTTCCAGGGCCTAGGGCTGCCTGGGCTAGCGGTGTTGCGTTGGTCACCGATGAGGATTCTGTCGGATTCATGCAGCTGCTCCCCGGGTTTGCACGCACAACTTCGGAAACGAATTCCACACCATTCTAGGACCAACGCTGGGGATTGCCGACGCACGACAGTGCACCATCTCGCGTGCCCTGTGGTACCTAAGTGGTATCTAGATTCCCGTTTCGAAACTCCGCGACACAACAGCCTTGAACACGAGACGGCCGCTGGCGTTCTTGGCCTTTCAGAGGTGTCCAAGGAGAAAGAGGAATTCGCCCGCGACCGCAACTTGCGGACAGGACAGAGGTTATATGGCCGGTAAGCTCTCCGGATTGGGTCGCCCAAGCCGTTGCCAAGTCGGAGTCGTCCGTCAGTCGTTGACGAAATAGTTCAGGTCCGTTAACGTTAGAGAGGTTACTGTCTTGGCGGCTGGAGGACTTATGTTGGATAACCTGTTTCAACCCATGCACTTGCTGGTGATCTTCTTTATAGCCTTGTTGGTGTTCGGTCCCAAAAAGCTTCCCGAACTCGGCAAGGGAATCGGCGAGGGCATTCGGGCGTTGAAGGATGGAATGAAGGACGCGACCTCCGAGCCCGCGAAGAATACTCCTCCTGACACGAAGGTTTAGGCCCCAGCGCATTCTGCGCTAAACTCTTCATCTTTCTCCAGGGAACTGCGCCGCCAAAATCACGCCGGTCGCGCAATGTGCAACGTCCGTGGCCGCTCTCCGGTTTACCTCCGGTCATCCATGATGGTTTCTGATTTTGTAACAACGTGCGACGGTTGATTGCCGCCAGGGGCAGCCCCACTAGCATCCTCGACAAGGCCTTGAGGGTGCAAAGTGGAGCGCTTACTCGTTCTCGCGGTAATCTCTATTGCGGTCACCCCAGCTTCCGGCAAGTGCGGCAAGGTGCCGGCGACTGGAGCAGAGGCGGCTCGAAGTCCGAATCTGATCACGACTCTCAACTGCGCGTCAGGTCAAACCACCGAAACCGGTAACGCGTTGCTGGTGGACCGATTCGAGGTTGCGGCAAATTCTGGCGTCACCCGCGCGTATCATGCCGTATCTTTTGCGGTTGTTGCCGAAACTATCAACGGCAACCTCAGAAATGCGGTGGCGACTCCGAATTCCAAAACCTCGGCGACCAGCCTGGTGCAGTGCAGTGTGGATGTTTCCGACACCAGCGTGTTGGGAAGCTGTGTAGGGGGGCCGGGGACGGTTTACGCCGTGTACCACAAGTGAGGGCAGCCTCCGGGCGGCCCGGTTTGCGTTCTCAGCGGTCCAGGAGTTGTGGGAGGCAGCTAAGAAGGAAACTGGAACCCTACCCAGCGCACGGTAGGATGAGCGTTAAGGATAGTTTTTGCGCGCCACATTTTTCCGGAATTTGCTGGCCACCGATTCGGGCAAAGTTTCTTCCAGCTTCTGCGAAAGCCACCCTTCCAGTATGGATTTCTGTTGTGCAGACAACGACTTGAACTGCAATCCGGCGCGGCTGCGCTCGTCATACCAGCAAATTTCGGACTCCGCAGTAATCTCGGTTGGTTGGCCGGGCAGGGTGAATTGCACCCCCACCAGGGCTCCCGGCTTGAGCCGGACCTCGGTGCTGACGGCCACGCCGCCTTCGCTGACGTTCATGGTCTGGCATTGGATTTGTTCAACGTCATTCTTCCAGACGTCGGCGGGCACCTCAACCGGGCAGCGGAAATAGCGGCGGCGCTCGCGCACGATCAATCCGTACGCCGCTTTCAAGGTCCGCTCCACCGATTCCTCCGAAAGCGGTCTTTCCATTAAAAAATTGGTTTGCGCTTCGACTCGGTCGGTGGCGGAAACGTCGTCCGTGATCGCGAAAGTCACCGCCGTCTGGTTGGCCGGAGATCGATGAACCCGCTCCAGCAGCTCAAGTGTCTGCAGACCCAACTTGAGGTCGATCATGATGGCTTCAAACTTGCGGCTGTTCAACAAAGTGGTCGCGCTGGCCGCGTCCGCACACACCTCGCTGGTGATTGCGAATTGCTGCATACCCGCGGTGAGCGGCCCCACGATGCCTGGATCATTTGATACTACAAGTGCACATCCTATCGAAACGGCAGACACAGCAAAACCCGTGCCCATGCCAGTCCCCCTCGTTCAGCGCGCTGTGATTGTTATTGTTGCCGCCAGGACGCAGCACTGGTGGACATTGCTCAGCCTGTTCGGAAAATGGAACGCAACGGTCAAGACCATGAACAGGCGATCATGTTCTGGCTCAGCGCGACTAAGCCTGGGAATTAGGCTCTTCTAAGCCCGCGTGGCCCTGGGATGGCGCGGAACTTGCTTCTTGCAACGATCGCCAGACTCACAACGCTCAAGAAAGAGACTAAGGAGGAGAAGACCATGTGGGAGAACGAGGAGAATTTTACGGGCGCGCCGCCTGCGCCGGTCAGCATGACGGCCTATCGAGAAGCCGTGGGGGAGTTCACCGCCAACGCTACAGCGTTAATCGAGCACATTCCACTGTTTACCAAGGCTCGAGAAGCGTATCAGCAGGCAGTGCGTGCCAGCGCGGAAGTGCGCAACATCCTGGACACCGGCGACGAAACTCTGCGCCTACTCATGACCGACCTGGAACAAGCCGTCAACATCCACGTGAGCAAGCCAGCGCCGGAGAAGAGACGATCCGAGCCGATTAGAATCGAGCCTCCCAAAGCTGAGGGGAGAAGCCCATTTGCTGCCAATGAGTGAGGTTTCAGCGGAAGACCGCTTTAATGAGGTTGAGGTCAGAACTCGAAATACCCGCCCCCGGACGCCGCGCGAGGACCATCATCGCTCTCGCTTGGCGGCAGCAGGCCCACTATTCCCCGCAGACTTTCCCATGCCGCCTCATTCAATGCCGGGTCAGCCCCGACTAGCTCGCGGATCATCCGCCACGCCGCCACATTGAGCGCGCCTTCGGGAGGAGGCCCCATGGCCAGCGAGACGGAACATTGCGGACAAAAGCAAATCCGCCGGGCCGCCGACTTTTGCCGCGGCCGGATTCCCACGGTCTGCGCGAACATGTAGACGGCTACGGATTTTTGTCCTGCTTCAAACTCCCGATTGCAACGGAGACAACACAGGTTCTCCAAGGGACACCCCTCCTCCAGCAGCTTGTAGCCAAAAAGCCATACTGCCTTCCCGCCCACCGCGTCGCAAGTACGCAGAAGGATTCCGCCGCCGCATTTCTCAGGATTTTTCTAAAAGAACCAAGTTGGGCTCTAGCCAGAAGCGCTCCGCGTCATGCACTCTGCTGTAATGCGTTCTGAAGATTCGCGTTTGCCGGCAGAGTGGTCACGGGCTGCACAGCCATCCGCCAAATTCCTGCGATTGGCGCACCTTCGCAAGCTGCGGAAGTGTGAACAGGTGGCTGCGGTTTGCTATCGGATCCGCGGCCAAGACATCGAATTTCTGCTGGTCCAGACTCGTGGCGGACGCTGGACTTTTCCCAAGGGCGGTGCCGAGCCGGGCTTGACCCACGCCCAAGCCGCGGCGCTCGAAGCGTTCGAGGAAGCGGGAGTCCATGGCCGCATGGAAGAAGCGTCATTTACCCGATACTTTCTTCGCAAGCCCGGTGATGCGCGGAATTCTGCCACTAGTTCCGCCGGGAAGGGGCTCGCGGTCAGCGCTCATCTCTGTGAGGTTTCGCGGCTCGACCCGCCGCAAGAGTTCAACCGAAATCGCACCTGGTTTTCCCCGGAGAAGGCGAAGTGGCAGTTGCGGGAAGACCGTCCTTCAGATTTCGGATCGGCTCTGGCGCGGGTAGTGGATCGCGCCGTAAACCGAATTCGGCGCCTGCGCGAGGTTAGTGAAGCCTCGCCGGATATGCCGGGTGAAAAAGGGACGAAAGGCGTGACAAAGAACCCACCCAAAACGGACGCGCTACAAAAAGTGCAGTTCATCGACAGCGCCCGCAGAATCAGCGGAACCACGAAAGATGTAAGGTCCAGCAAGATGAGCGGCCGAAACAACTTTCCGATTGGGTGATATCGAGCGTCGTGGATACAAATTCTGCCGCCATCATCAACTACATTCGTCCCGCTGTCGGGCTCCATGCTGATTTCGGCTCCGAAGAATATCAGGGTTCGACCATCGGCATTCCATATGTAGTCGTGGGCGGAACGCAGGCGCTTGTGAACGTCAACTGCACGGCCTACAGGCGCCATTCCCAAAGCCCCCGCCATCGCCGTCGAAGTGCGTCTTGTAGGCGCAGAGATCGCGGTTCGCCCGGCTACGATGGGACGGCTGAAGCTATGCCTTGATACGAACCGCTCACTCTTGTAAACGGAGATTGGCTTCGGGACACCCACGGTTGTTTCGATGCCGTCAAAGAGCGAGCGGCCCAGGTACCTCGTCCTGTCTTATACTGCCGGGGTCTTCCAATCACGGCCAACAACTTCATGCCGGCTCCCTCTTCATCGCGCCTTGCCTACATCGACTGGATGCGCGGCTTGGCCTGCGTCGTCATGTTTCAGACTCATTGCTACGACGCGTGGCTAGGCGGTGAGGCGCGCAAAAGCACCTTCTTCGTGTGGTCGCAGGTGGGAGGCACTCTGCCGGCGCCGCTGTTTCTTTTTGTGGCGGGACTTTCCTTTGCCCTGGTCGTCGATAAGCTGCGACGGAAAAGCTTGTCGCCCGGGCAAATCGCGCGAACTACGATGCGCCGGGGTGCGGACGTGCTCGGGTTCGGGCTCCTATTCCGGTTGCAGGAGTTCGTGATCGCCTGGGGCTGGGCGCCGTGGACCGATCTGTTTCGCGTCGATATTTTGAACACGATTGGTGTGTCACTGATCCTGCTGGGCGCGTTTTGCGGGTTGGTGTTGTTCTTGGCCCGTGGAACTCGCGCTAACCTCTTTGCCGTTTTAGGAATGACAGCGGTGGCCGTCACGCTGATGATTTCCCTGCTGACCCCGCTGCTCTGGACATCGTGGCAGCCGCGCTGGTTGCCGTGGGAAATCGAGTCCTACATCAACGGCGTAAACAACCTCGGCCAGCCGCAGGCCACTCTGTTCCCGATTTTTCCCTGGACGGGCTTTGCCTTCGCCGGGCTCGCCTCCGGATTTTTCGTGGTCAGTGACTGGGCGCGCACAAGACAAGTGAAAGTGTTCGCCGCGGCTGCCGCAGGTGGGATCGCCTTGATCTACTTCGCGCGCTGGCTGGATGCGCAGCCCAGGCAAATCTACGCCACTTATGATTACTGGCATACGAGTCCCAGTTTCTTTCTGCTGCGGGTTGGTTTGCTGCTAATCGTTTCGAGCGCCGCCTACACGTGGTGCCGCTGGGGCGCGGGACAGTGGGGCTTCAGCCCGCTGGTGCAGTTAGGCCAGACTTCGCTGCTCGTTTATTGGGTGCATATTGAGTTCGTGTACGGTCGGTTTTCGATTCTCCCTAAGAGAGCGCAGGACATCCGCACCGCTTCCATCGGCCTGGGGGTGATCTTCCTTGCCATGCTGTTGCTGTCAGTCCTGCGTACGCGGCTGAAAGGCAGAGGGCAGGAGGCGCTGGCGTGGCTGCGGATTCCGGCGAAGGCGAGTTGAGTTCATGGAGCAGCGGGCGTCCCCGCCCGCCGCTCCATCGTTATTTACTTCGCAGGCGCGGGTTGTGGCGCTGCGCTCGGCGTGGAGAAGTTCACCTTCGGCACCTCGCGTGACTCTGGCGTAGCGGCAAAGTAGGCCTCGTTCATCTTGAATCCCGCCCAGCCAGCGAAAATGTTGTGGGGAAACGTCTGGACGTAAGTGTTGTAGTCCTGCAAGGTGTCGTTGTAACGCTTGCGTTCCACGGCGATGCGGTTTTCGGTTCCGGCCAATTCATCTTGCAGGCGCAGAAAGTTCTCATTCGATTTCAACTGCGGATAGTTTTCCACCACCAGGAGCAGGCGGCCGATGGCGCCGTCCAGTTGCTGGTTGGCTGCGATCTTATCCGAGGGCGTACCGGCGGAAAGCAGTGCGGAGCGGGCCTTGGCGATATCGCCAAACACGGTGACCTCCTGCTGTGCGTATCCCTTTACCGTTTCCACCAGGTTGGGGATCAGGTCGGCGCGTCGCTGCAGCACAATGTCCACTTGCGACCACGCGGCTTTCACGGCTTCATTCTTCGCGACCAGAGTGTTGCGGACACCAACGTACTGTCCGAATGCAACCAGCGCGATCAGCGCCACAATGATAATTACGATTAACGTCTTGCTCATGGGTGTTCTCCTGAAACCAGAATCTGAAAGTCAGTCACGAACTACGCGGTTCCGGGTGATCCAGCATTGTATCCACTGCGGCGGTTACTTGCTGTATGGCTGCCAGGTAGCGGTTGAATACCTCGGCCACATCGAACTGCCTGCGCTCGGCTTTTCGTTCGCGAATGTCGAGCAATTGCAGGCAGGCTGAGGGATCAAACTTAATCCGGGCAGCGAGAGCCCGGATGGCTTCCCGCTTGGAATCCGGAGCGGCATCTCCCAGCGCGATCAGCGCGTGCCGGAACAGCGTGGTAAAGGCGGGCAAAGAGCCCAAAAGCAAATCCCACAAGTGGTTCTTGTTGGCCGCAGCCAGGAGCAGGCGCTCGCGCAGCAGAATCAGCTTCTCCCTCAACTCGTATTCCAGTTGCGCACGATGCCCGTGCATGGGAATGTGCAGGTTCGTCAGTACGTTCTCTCCGAAGAGCACACGATGGCGCCTTTGCATGTCGAGAAATTCGATACTGAAAACGTCGGCCGAACGTTCCAACTCCTGCTGAGTAAGTATCAACGGCGCGGAATGCTTCTTTCGATTCCACCATTCGACCGCAGGTCTCAAGGCGCCCAGGGTCGCGAAGGAGGTCTCACGCACGATGCAGAGGAGATTCACGTTGGAGAATTCAGGATGGAACTCGCCGCCTGCGGCCGAACCGTAAAGAATCACGCTCTGCAGATTCTCGCCGGCTGCGGCACGTAAACGGCCCACGAATTCGGCAATGTCTTTCTCCGGGATAAGGTTTTCTTTATTGTTTGCCACCATAGAATGCCTTTCTTACTCAGGCCTGAACCTGTCCGCGGAGCCTACCAGCTTCCCCCGGCGCCGCCGCCCCCGGTGCTACCTCCACCGAAGCCGCCGAAGCCACCGCCGCCGCCGCCAAACCCGCCACCGCCCCAGCCTCCGCTTCCGCCGCCGCGGCCGCCAAAGCCGCCGAATATGAGCCACCAAAACAGTAGCCGCCGCAGCGGAGTGAACAGTACGAGCAAAATAATGATAACGAGAAGAACGATTCCACCCACGGATGGCCCTGAGCCCGGCTCTGCTTGCGGCTCTGCCGGCACCTGCGGCGGCGCGCCGGTTAGCGTGATGCCCGCGTCCTTCGCGATGACGTCAGCGACCCGCGAGGTCATTAGCGAGACCGCGCCGTTGTAGTCGTTCTGCTTCAGGAGAGGAACGGCTTCACGCCCAAATCCGCCCACTTTGCCGTCCGGCAGGATGCCCTCGAGTCCGTAGCCGACGGTTATCCAGTAGCGGTGGTCCTGCACCGCCAGAAGGATCAGGACGCCGCGGTCTTTGCCTTTGGACCCAATTCCCCACTTCTGGTACAGGTCGACGGAGTAACTGACCACGTCCGCGCCGTCGAGGGTGTTGATGGTGACGATGGCAATCTGAGCCTGCGCTTTGTGGTCGAGTTGTTGGCAGATATCGTCTAGCTGCGCGGTCGTGGCGCTGTCGAGAACATGAGCGAAGTCGTTGACATAGTCGGTGGGATGCAGCTGCGAGACGGGCTCGGCGGCGAGAGTCAGTATGAGCGCGAGCACTGCGATGGCAAGTGCGGCGATGCTTCTCGGCTTCATTAGCGGAAATTGTACAGGAGGGAAATGGGCACGAGTGCCGCAGCCATCATGATCGGCCTAGCGCATCGCTGACAGTTGGCGGATCGAATTTCCTACGAGGTTCAGCGCGATCGCCCAACGCTGTCGGGCCTGCTCTTGGTCGTCTCCATAACCGGAGAGATAGAAGGTGATATAGAAACCGTCTTCAATCCGCGGGGGCTGATGGTAGCGGCAGCGCCGGATCAGAAATTCAGCCGCGGCGGGAATTTCCGGGACGCGCTGCAGGAGCTGAGTGATTTTCTTCGCCAGCAGCTCGTGTTCAGGAAAGGAGAAACGCGTTCGGTCGGCGGAAAAAACCAAATCGACATAGCTTACAAACTTGCATGGCGCCCCGAATATCTCTTCTTCAGGATTGATTTCCGTGGTTGCCCATGCGTCGCATTTGGCGGTTTCAACGATGCTGGCCGGGGAGTTCAGCTTGGCGAGGAAGTCGCCCAACTCCGGCACTCGCTGAGCCTCCTCAATACTTGAGAGAAGATCGGGTTGGCGTTTCAGGTCGTAGTAGCGCGGTCCGCCGTCGGCGGCCCAGGGAAGATCCAGGGTTTCGTCCTCCGCTCCGAGTTCGACTGCGAAGTCAACTTGCATGACGAGATGATAAATGGGGTAAGAGCCTGTGCCTTCTTGGGCTACGCTGTTATGTCATGCTGAGCAAGCAGCGGCGAGCGGAGCGAAGCGCTGGCGCAGTCGAAGCGTCCCTACCATCGAGATCAGTGCCGGGAGAATGGACTCCTTCGCCTTCGCTATCGCTCAGAGGCGGAATGACTGCCTCTCATCGACGCGACCAGCTAGAACTGTCTCAGAAATTCGATGACTTGGCGCTCGGCCCAATAGCCGTCGTAACCGTCGCGCGCGGCGAGAAATGAACAATGCCCTCCATCTTCGGTCTCAACGAAGGTGATGTTTGGATTAGCCAGCACTTTTCTGCGAGTCTCGGGGAGGACGCGGATGAAAGGATCGTTGGCGGCATGCAAAATAAGTGTCGGGACCGCGATACGGTTCACTACATTCGCCGCCGCGCAACGGGCATAGTAATCTTCCGCTCCCGCAAAGCCACAGTAGTGTGCGGTGATGACGTCGTCGAAGTCGCGCAGGCTGGTGATGCCGCGTAAGCGTGCGGCATCGAAGACCGCGGGGAACATCTGCGCTTTGGCACGCATTCTGCGGCGCAGGCTCCACAGGAAGAGGTACTCATAGAGACGGTTGCTCGGCAGATGAAGCGCCATAGCGGAAGGAGCCAGGTCCAGAGCTGGGCACACAGCGGCAACCGCGCGGAATTCGGGCGGCGCGTTTTCATCCTTGCCCCACTCCCCCGCCATCTTGAGTACCAGGTTGCCGCCCATGGAATATCCGGCCAGGGCGAAGCGCGAGATGCGATCCTGAGCGATTAGATTCCTGGCGACTGCGCCCACGTCTCGCGAGAGTCCGGAGTGATAGAGCGTGGGAGAAAGATGATCTGTGCCGCCGCAATTGCGTTGATTCATACGGACGACGTTCATACCGGCTGCCAGGCCCTTCTCCGCGATTCCCAGCATGTATCCCGACTCGCTGGAGCCTTCCAGGCCATGCACCACAATGACAGTCAGAGCGTTTTGCCGATCGGACTGCCAATGGCAATGGCAAAGAACCTTCACTCCCCCTTCCACTTCAATCAAGCGCGCCTCGGCCGGGGGAATATCAAAGCGGCGCCGGAGCAGGAAGCTGGCGATGGTTTGCACATGTCCGCCACGCAGGAAGCGGTGTGGTACAAAGGAAGAAGGTTGAGTTGGCGGAGTCCCCACCAATCGATTCTAATTGGAGACGGCGGCTCGGCTGACGGGAGTCATTGCGATGCCTATTTTCGAATACGTTTGCAGGGAATGCGGGCACGAATTCGAGGCGCTGGTTTATGGCGGACAGAAGGCCGCGTGTCCGAAGTGCCACACCCGGAAGCTCGCGCCGCAGCTCTCGGTGTTTGCGGTGGCAGCGAAGGGATCTTCGAAAGCATCGTCTTCCTCCTCAGTGGGGGCTTGCGGATCTTGCGGTGATCCGCGGGGTCCGGGTGCGTGCTCGATGCCGGATTTGGATTGAGGGCCGTGGCTTTTTTCTGACTGCGTCGACGGGATTTGCATTTTACCGAGGGGCGGCAGACAGCAGATTCCTCCGCGCTTCGCGCCTCGGAATGACAATATATCCGAAACATTCTACACGACTTATGGCGGTTACCTTGAGTAACCGCACCGCATAACTGCCGTAAGTTTCCTTCCTGCCAGATTCACCCTATGATCGCTCCAGTTTCGGGGGGACGCGATCAATGGACCGTCGTCGGAATCCGCGAGTTACGGCAATGTTGCCCGTCCGCATATGGGGCGTGGATACGCATTCGCTGCCATTCATGCAGCTGGCCAGGGTCAAAAACATCAGTAGCGGGGGAGCGGTGGTGTTGGGGATGCGACGCCGCGTCCGGCCCGGGGAGGTCCTGGAGGTGCAGTCCGGCGAGGAGAAAGCACAGTTTCGCGTAGTCTGGGTGGGCAGGGACGGCGGCCGGTCGGAAGGCGAGATCGGCATCCAAACCCTGCCCTCAGAACCCGATATTTGGCGTCTGAGTCCGTTCAGCTACGCCCATTTCTCTGGGGCGGGAGTGGGCACTGCGTTCTGTTGAGAGGGCATGGTTCGATCGACGTTGGTGTCAGAACTGAAATGTACCTCAGTAATGTGGCGCGGGCGGAGAATGTGCCGATAATTATGGTGTGGCACATTTGTGGGAGTTAGGGAGTGAAGTATGCGAACCGTACGTAAGCAAACTGGTTTTTCATTGATTGAGCTGCTGATTGTGGTGGCGATCATTCTGATCATTGCAGCCATCGCAATTCCAAATCTTCTGCGGGCCCGCATCGCAGCCAACGAATCGTCGGCGGTCAGCTCGATTCGCACCATCAACACATCCCAAGTTAGCTATCAATCGGCTTATCCAGCATCAGGCTATGCCTCGTCGCTGGCGATGCTGGGACCGACGTCAGCTACCGGCTGTGCGACTCCCACCGCGGCCACAGCTTGCCTGATTGACAGTTCCCTGGCAAACGCCACCAGCACTACTACCGGCAAGAGCGGCTACTATTTCGCACTAACCTCCGCCAACAACAACACTTCCTACACCGCCGGCGGAGCCGCAGTAGGCTGGAATCAAACGGGCGTCCGAAGCTTCTGCTCGGTTGAGGATAGCGTTATTCGCGCCAGCACCCCGACCGCTCAGGACACACCGGCCCCGGATGCGGCGACCTGTACCGGCACAACGTTTACTCCGCTGCAGTAGGGTTTTGTAGAGACGTAGCTCGGCTACGTCTTTCCGGCAGCGTCGATGGTCTCCGTCTGCTGATCCGGCGCTGGCTAGACGTAGCCCAGCTACGTCTCTACAGTAAAAAGTCCAGTACCGCACTCCAGCATTGCCGGGCGAGCCACAACTCCACTATGCTCCCAGTTGACGTGTTCCAAGATGCATATCAACCTGGGGAAGAAACTTCATGCGGACGTTGCTCGTCGCGTTGATGCTGTTCTGGGCCTGTGCAACTCTCGCTGAATCGCAGCCACAGCCATCATTGAACCTGATGCCCATGCCGGCCAAGCTGCAGCTTGGCAGCGGCCGACTGCTAATCGATCCATCATTCTCGGTCACCAGCAGCGGTTATAAAGACGCCATTGTGGAGCACGCCGTCGAGCGATTTCTGGACCACCTCCGGCGCGAGACCGGCATGCTTCCCCTTGATACCAAAATCATCGAGGCTACAGGCGCCGAAACACCCGCGGCCACTTTCGTGATCCACACCGACCATGCCAACAAAGAGGTGCAGGAACTCGGCGAAGATGAGTCCTACACGCTGGAAGTTACCAGCTCGGGCGCGACGCTGAATGCGCCGAATCCTCTGGGGGTTTTGCACGGTCTCCAGACTTTTCTGCAACTGATAGAGAACACTTCGGCGGGATTTGCCGTGCCCGCCGTCTCCATCCAGGACCAGCCGCGCTTTCCCTGGCGCGGGCTGATGATCGACGTTGCCCGCCACTTCATTCCTCTGGAGGTGCTGCGGCGCGAACTTGACGGCATGGAAGCGGTGAAGCTGAACGTTTTGCACTGGCATCTTTCCGACAACCAGGGGTTCCGTATCGAGAGCAAGCGATTTCCTAAGCTGCAGGAGATGGGCTCTGACGGCCAGTACTACACGCAGGACGAAGTCCGCGACTTCGTCGCTTACGCGCGTGAGCGCGGTATTCGCGTGGTGCCGGAATTCGACATGCCCGGGCACAGCACGGCCTGGTTCGTGGGATATCCCGAACTTGCCAGCGGCAAGGGACCCTATCAGATCGAACGCCGGTGGGGAATCTTTGATCCTGCGATGGATCCTACTCAGGAGCACACCTATAAATTCCTGGACGAATTCATCGGCGAGATGGCCCACCTCTTTCCTGACCAGTATTTTCACATCGGCGGCGACGAGGTAAACGGCAAAGAGTGGAACGCAAACGCGAAGATCCAGGAGTACATGCAGGCTCACGGCATCAAGAGCAATGAGGACCTGCAAGCCCACTTCAACCAGCGCATTCAGGCGATCGTCAGCAAGCACGGCAAAACTATGATGGGCTGGGATGAGATTCTGAACCCGGATTTGCCGAAGAGCATCGTGATCCAATCGTGGCGCGGCCAGGCATCGCTTGCGGCAGCGGCCAAGGGAGGCTATAGCGGCCTGCTCTCTTCCGGCTATTATCTCGACCTCAATCAGCCGACTTTCCAGCATTACGCGGTCGATCCCATGACCGGGCCCACCGCCGATCTGACCCCCGAGCAGAAGCAGCGCATTCTTGGCGGCGAGGCTTGCATGTGGTCGGAGTACGTTTCGCCGGAAACCATCGATTCGCGCATCTGGCCACGGACGGCGGCCATCGCCGAGCGCCTGTGGTCTCCGCAGAGTGTGACCGATGTGGATTCAATGTACCAGCGCATGGGCGAGATCAGCCGCTGGCTGGATGGGCTTGGGCTGACCCACAATTCGAGCTACAGCTCGATGTTGCGCCGCATCGCCGGTACGGAGGATATCGCCGCGCTGCGCGTTCTTGCCGATGTGGTCGAACCGGTGAAGGGCTATGCCCGTCACGGGCTGGCGACGACCGAGCCCACGGCCGCCACACCCTTGAACCGACTGGTGGATGCCGCCCGTCCGGAGAGTATGACGGCACGGCATTTCGCCGGGTTGGTGAGTGCGTTGGTTGGCGGCCAGATCAAGCCGGGAACGGAAGTTCAGATCCGAGCGCTGCTGACTCGCTGGCGGGACAACGACGCTAATCTTCAGCCTCTTGTGGAGCACTCCGCTCTGCTGCAGGAAGTCGTTCCCGTTTCCCAGGATCTTTCGGCGCTGGGTAAAGCTGGGCTGGAAGCGCTCGACTATCTCGACCGCGGCGAACCGGCGCCCGATGACTGGAAGACTGCGCAGTTGACGCGAAGCGACTTGGCGCAAAAGCCAAAAGCTCAAGTGCTGCTCATGATTGCGGCTTCGGTGCGGAAACTGGTGGAGGCCAGCGCCGCGCCCTCGGGCCCTTTGCCCGCGCGTTAGGAGTGAGTTAGTCTTGTTTTCTGAGAGCTGCTAGCATTTCGCGGGCGGGGGCGCCCGCTCCACACACACATGAGGTTTTCTTATGCCATCTGCTAATGATTTCACCACCAAGCCGGAATCCTGGCCGGCTCTGCCGCTGGATGACTGGAAGGACACGTACGCAACACTTCACATGTGGACTCAAATTGTCGGCAAGGTCCGCCTGGCGCTGAGTCCGCTGGTCAATCACTGGTGGGAAGTGCCGCTGTACGTGAATTCCCGCGGGCTTACGACCTCCTCAATCCCTTACGAACGGGGAACGTTCGCGGTTGAGTTCGACTTTTTGCAGCACCACCTGACGATCCAGACCAGCGAGGGAACCGGCCACACGCTGCCGCTGCGCCCGCTTTCCGTGGCTGGATTCTATAAGGAATTCATGGCGGCCTTGCAGTCGCTCGGTATAGAGGTAAAGATCTGGCCGGTGCCGTGCGAAGTGCCGAATCCCATCCCTTTTGAGCGCGACCTCGAGCACGCATCCTATGACCCCGAGCAGGCAACGTGCTTTTGGCGAATCCTGTTGACGGTGGATGCGGTGTTCAAGGAGTTCCGCGCGGGCTTCGTCGGCAAGAACAGCCCAGTCCATTTCTTCTGGGGGAGCTTTGATCTAGCCGTCACCCGCTTTTCCGGGAAGCCTGCGCCGGAGCGCCCGGGAGCCGACCCCATCACTCGTGAGGCTTACTCGCATGAAGTCATCAGCGCCGGCTTTTGGCCCGGAGGCGGTGACATTAAAGGTGCAGCCTTTTATGCCTACGCGGCGCCCGAGCCGGAGGGCCTGGCGCAAAGTCGAATCCGTCCCGCGAGTGCATTTTACAGCCCGCAGATGCATGAGTTCTTTTTGATGTATGACGATGTGCGTCAATCGCCTTCGCCCAAGGCGGCGCTGCTCGAGTTCTTGCAGAGTACGTACGAGGCAGGCGCTAGTCTCGGTAAGTGGGATCGTGCTGCGCTAGAAAGAGGCTCGCTGGAGAAGGCAGCGTAGGCGGCGGATAATGTTATTTTCGCCGGTCATGCGAAAGAACTGTTATTCGCTGTACGAATCGCCATATGAATTGTCCATTCCGAGCGCAGCTAGGAATCTGCTTTCTCTTGCACGCCGGCAGACCGCATTCGTCGTCGTCGTTCTCTTCGAAGTGACACGACGAGGGTCTGGTCGAAGAGACGCAGCAAGCTGCGTCTCTACAGGCATCAAGAAAGGAACCTACGAATGAAAGGAATCCCCAAAGTCGTGACCGCCTTGAATGAAGCGCTCACGGAAGAACTCACTGCTATCAATCAATACTTTCTGCACGCGGAAATGTGCGAAAACTGGCATTACAACAAACTCGGCGACTACATCAAGAAGCAGTCGATTGACGAGATGAAGCACGCTGAGTCGCTCATCGAACGCATCCTTTTTCTCGACGGAACGCCAAACCTCACCCAGCCCATGCAGTTAACCATCGGGCAGACGGTCAAAGCCCAGATCGAAAGTGACCTGAAGCTGGAAGTTTCTGCCGTGGCGCTTTACAACCGCGCCGTGCGCACCGCCCAGGAAGCGGGCGATAACGCCTCCCGCGAACTGTTCGAGCGCCTGTTGAAGGATGAAGAAGATCACGTGGATTGGCTGGAAGCGCAGGTTCACCAGATGAAGGAGTTGGGATACGAGCGTTACTTGAGCCAGCAGATCCGCGAAGACAAGTAACCCCTGCGGCCGAACCTTCCCGTGCACGGTGATTCGTCTGGCGAGGGCTTACCCTTATATCTTCCGAGGCCTCTTCATTTGCCTACCGATCCTGTTCTCTGCATTCACGGCGGCGCCTGGGCCATTCCTGAGGATATGGTCGAGGCGCATCTCAACGGCGTGCGCAACGCTCTGGCGGCGGGCTGGCAGGCGCTGGAGCGTGGCGGCTCCGCCCTCGATGCGGTCGAGGAAGCTGTGGTCGTCATGGAAAACGACGACACATTCGACGCCGGACGCGGCAGCTTTCTCAACCGCGACGGCAAGGTGCAGCTCGATGCCTTCATCATGGAAGGCGCGACGCTGCGCGGCGGAGGCGTCGGATGCGTGGAGCGCCTGGCTAATCCCATTCGCGCCGCCCGCAAGATTCTCAGCGAGAGCCCGCATGTGTACTTCGTAGGGGAGGGCGCGGAGCGTTTCGCCGCGGAACACGGAGTTCCTCTGTGCCGGAATGAGGACCTTATCATTCCGCGCGAGGTCGAACGCCTGTGGGCATATCAGGCGCGCACGGGACAAGAGCAGCCCGATCTTTTCGCGCCTACGATCTCTCACGATACGGTGGGCGCAGTTGCGCTCGATGGCGAGGGAAACATCGCTGCCGCTACCTCGACCGGGGGCACGCTGAACAAGGCTCCGGGGAGGTTAGGCGATTCCTCGCTGATCGGTTGCGGCTGCTACGCAGACAATCAAACCGCCGCCGCCTCCACTACGGGATGGGGCGAGCCCATCATGAAGCTGGTGCTGGCGAAATGGGCCGCCGACCGCGTCGCTGCCGGCAATCTTCCCGAGTGGGTTGCCGCCGAAGCGGTCAACTACCTGAAAGACCGCGTGCAAGGGCATGGCGGCATCATTCTGCTGGATGCCCTGGGACGCTTCGGCATCGCTCACAACACCCCCCGCATGGCTTGGGCGTATAAAACCGCGTCGCGGGAGGAATCCGGCATCGTCCGCGAGTAAAACCATTGCCCTCGCAGTCACTTGCGGGTACAAAGCAGGTTCGCCCTCACTTCCAGCTTGCTTTCATGCTATGAACTGATGTACAAACCAGCGGTTTCTTCTGCGCAAGTTCCATGCGCGTCCTGTCGGCACCTGCTTCCAACTCGTGCGGTGTGTTCCTCACGTCCGTTGCTACTCTCCGGGCGTCCGGATGGAGAACGTTATGACGATGTCGAAGCCTATTTCGCTCGCATTTCTGCTGCTGCTCGCTACGTTTAGTTTTGGGCAAGGCGCTGCTACCGGCGATCTGCACGTCACCGTGAAAGATCCCAAGGGCGGCGTGGTGACGAACGCTACCGTCACCGTGCAGGATCAAGCTAAAGCCTTCGAGCGCTCGACTGCAGCCAATACCGATGGCGAGTATCGCCTGGTGGCGCTGCCGCCGGGTGAGTACAGCGTCATCGTGAAAGCACCAGGATTTGCCACTACCGAGGCCAATAACGTAACCATCAACGTCGGCCAGATGGCGGAGTTGCCCGTAGCTTTGTCCATTTCCGGAGGCGCTGAAACCGTCACCGTCAGCGCCGAATCTGAACTGGTAGAGACCACCCGCACCTCCACCACCGACACCATTAATCAACGCCGCATCGACAACCTGCCCATCAACGGACGCAATTACATTAACTTCGCGCTCACCGATTCCCAAGTTTTGCGGGATGCCGCTCCCAGCATCGGCGCCGCGCCCACTTCCGGGCTCAACATGAGCGGGCAGCGCGCCCGCTCGAACCTGGTGAACGTAGACGGCGCCGACGCCGTCGACAATTCCACCAACGGCGTCCGCTCAACGGTTTCGCAGGAAGCAGTGCAGGAATTCCAAATCATCACCAACGGCTATGCGGCGGAGTACGGACGCGCCTCCGGCGGCGTAGTCAACATCATCACCCGCTCGGGATCGAATGCGTTTCATGGCGATGTGTACGGCTACCTCCGCAATCGCAACTTCCAGGCGGTGAACCCCTTCAGCACGGTTTCGAACCCGGCGTACACGCGCGTACAGGCGGGCGCGGCGTTCGGCGGACCAATCAAAAAAGATAAGACCTATTACTATTTTTCGTACGAAGTCACGCGCCGTCATGAGACTGGGTTCTCCAGCGTAGGCGCTCCCAACGGAACCTTCGGCATGACGACTTTCGACGCCTCACCGATATTCGGTGCGCCGCCGGGATCCGGTTTCAACATTCAGGGCACGCCGCAACAGGCGGCTTTTTTCCAGGGCGTACCGGCCACGCTCGCCGCGCTGGGCGCAATCAGCCCGGCTTTGGCTGCCGGCTACGGTCAGGAAGCCGCTCTGTATGCAACTTTTGTCGGAGGTTCGTCCGGTGTCGCCTTGAATGGAAAATATCCCGCGGCGTTCGCGGCGCTTCAGGGCAAGTTAATTCCGGTCCCGGGCAACGGCACCAGTCCGCTCACTCAATTTCTAACTTCATGCAACGTGGCGGGCAACGCATTGTGCAACGGACTGCCGAGCACATTTCTCGGCCTGTTGCCGCAGGCAGGGAACTACCCGATCTTTGAAGGGACGAGTCTCTACTCTCTGCGTCTCGACCACAATCTGAATAACAGCAACCGGCTGATGTTCCGCATCAACGTGAGCCCAAGCACGGTCACTGGTATTCAGGTGAATGGAGAAAACCAGACTTTCGGCCAGAACGCGTATTCGCGCACCTCGCAACAGACCTACCGGGACGTGGCGGGCGTGGCGCAGGACACCTGGACCATCGGCACCAACAAAATCAATGAATTCCGTTTCCAGTACGCGCGGCGGGGGCTGTCGTATTTCTACTCGAGCGCGCCCGGCGGCTCTAACGTGGCGTCGAATATCGCGGGATTCGGCTTTGTAGGCCGCGAGCCGTACTCCTACATCCAGCGCACTGAGCAGCGCTATCAGTTCACCGACAATTTTTCCTGGGCCGTCGGGCGCCACGACATGAAAATGGGAGTGGACTTCAACTACATTCCACTCAGCGCCATTTTCACCGTGAACTACGGTGGCGTATATAACTTCAGTTCGCTAACGGCCAACTCTCTGGGATTTTCCAATGTTTGCTCCGCCAATGGATTGCCAGGAGCCTTGTGCCCTGACTTTCCAGGCTTCACCGGGCTGCAGGCCTATGGACTCGGCATCCCGAGCACTCTGGTGCAAGGCGTGGGCAATCCGAAGGACAGCTTTACCAACAAGCCGTTGGGGCTGTTCTGGCAGGACTCCATTCGCGTGCAATCAAACGTCACTTTGAATCTCGGCCTGCGTTACGACCTGGAGATTCCGCCGAAGTTTACCCCGCCCGATCCGCTGGCGCTTGCTGCGTACAACCAGTTAGGACTGCAAAAAGGTATTCAAACCGACACCAACAACATTCAGCCCCGGATCGGAATCGCCTGGGATCCGAAGGGGAACGGCAAGAGCGTAGTTCGCGCGTCGTATGGCATTTTCTACGACCATCCACTGCTCGGTCTCTACTTCCTCGGCGACGCTTCCGACGGCTCCAAGAGCGGACAGTTGCTGTTTGCCGGTGGCGCTCCGTGCAGCCCCGGTGTGGCGCCCGGCGCGGGCAGCCTGAATGCAACCAACATCTTTCAGGGCATTCTGACCACGCCTTCGTGCCTGGCCAATATCCCCGGCTACTTGCCGAACGAGCAGAGGTTTGACGCCTTTAACGCGAACTTGTTTATCAACCAGAATTATCTGAACCCGTCGACGTTCTTTCCCGTCGCGTTCCAGCCGTTCGGCTACCCGCAGGCTAAGAATTTCGTTTATGCCTATTCTCAACAAGCTAACCTGACCATCGAACAGGACCTCGGCCACAACATGTCGCTGAGTCTGGCCTACAACTTCAATGGTGGGCGCCATCTGAATCGCCCCATCAATGCCAACACAGTGCGCGGCGATTTGCTGGTACGAAACTGGCAGGTTGCGCTGCAGGACCCCAACTCAGGCGCCTCCGGTGGTCCACTTTTTGTAGGAACAGGCCAGGCCCCCTGCGGATTCGTCGGCAGCACGCCCTGGGTTTCAAGCGCACTGGTGAACTTTTTCCGGCCCTCGGGATTGAATCCGGCCATTGCTTTGGCACTGATCGGCACTCCCGCGCAGGGCTGCATTCAAGCCGCGTTGGGGCTACTAGGGGCCGCCGGTCTCAACACAGCATGCAATCCTCTGGCTTCGGGCCTGACCGGATGCGTTCCCTTCAGCGACATGGATGCCAACTTCTCCAACGGCAGCTCCGTTTACCACGGATTCACCGCCAACCTGCGCAAGCGCTTTGCCACCCACTACGAATTTCTGGCGTCTTACACCTGGTCGCACGCCATCGATGACTCGACCGACTTGCAATCTCCGCTGGCGCCACAGGATAGCTTTTACCCCGACCTGGAGCGCTCCAACTCGTTGTTCGACCAGCGGCACCGCTTTGTGTTCAGCGGCGTGTACCAGACCGGAAAGCTAGAGGGCGGCGGCTTTGCCCGCACCTTCTTCAGCAATTGGACATTCGCTCCCATCGTCGAAGTCGCTTCCGGCCGCCCGTTTAACATCATCACGGGCAACCCGGATAACATCCAGTTCTCGCCCAGCACCAGCCGGCCCAACGTAGTTCCCGCCGGATCACCCGATGTAGGTTGCGGCCCGCCGGTAGCCTCCAAGTTTTCTTCGACCGGTTTCCTGCAGGAGCCCTGCGTCAACATCTTTGCCGCCCCCGGCGCTCCCGCTCCGACGCTGCTGGCACTCGACGGCAACCTGGGGCGCAACGCAGGTATAAAGCCCTGGAACGTCTTCAACGATCTGCGAGTGGCCCGGCGCATCTACTTCGGCGAGCGGATAAAACTGGATCTGATGATGGACCTATTCAACCTGGCCAACAAATTCAACGTGGCCGACGTCAATCCGCTGTATACCAACGCCGGACAGCCCACCGCGGTGTACGATCCGCGGCAGTTCCAATTTTCGCTGAAGTTCTTGTGGTAGCGGCAGAGGATTATTTTTTCGCTCCCAGGCGCTTGCAAGAGTTGTCATTCCGACCCTGAGCGGTAGCGAAGGCGGAGGAACCCCTACCCCCGGCATTGACCTGTGCGGGTGTAGGGATGTTTCGACTAGGCCGGTGCTCGCTCCGCTCGCTCCGGCTCCGCTCAACATGACAGAAGGCGGAGTGTCGGCCCAAAGTCACAGCCTGTCCAGGGTGACAGGCGACATCGGAACGCCTGGCAAACCGAGAAATCAGCACCGATCGCCTTTTTGACTTCGCCCACGCTCCGTCCTAACATGGCTTGCTCCAGCACCGGAGGCTTCCAACCCTGCTCGGAAAACAGATCTCACACTACCTTGTCACGGAAAAACTCGGCGGCGGCGGAATGGGCGTCGTGTACAAGGCAGAAGACACGCGCCTCCACCGTTTCGTCGCGCTTAAATTCCTCCCGGAACAAGTTGCTCGCGATCCCCAGGCGCTCGCCCGTTTCCAGCGCGAAGCGCAGGCCGCCTCTGCCCTGAACCATCCCAACATCTGCACGATCTACGATATCGGCGAGCAGGATGGCGAAGCCTTCATCGCCATGGAGTATCTGGAAGGCACCACGCTGAAGCACCGCATCTCCGACCGGCCGATGGAGCTGGAAACGCTGCTCACGCTGGCCATCGAAATCGCCGACGCGCTCGACACGGCGCACGCCAAGGGGATCGTCCATCGCGACATCAAGCCGGCGAACATCTTCGTCACTGATCGCGGCCATGCCAAGGTGCTGGATTTCGGCCTAGCCAAGGTGTTGGACGCCGGTACCGCTCGATTCAGCAGCGCTACTGCCGCCAACACGGCGACTCACAATGAGCAACACCTCACCAGTCCCGGTACCGCGCTTGGCACCGTCGCTTACATGTCGCCCGAGCAAGTGCGCGGCAAGGAACTCGACGCCCGCACCGATCTTTTTTCCCTCGGCGCGGTGCTCTATGAGATGTCGACCGGAGCGCTGCCCTTCCGCGGCGAAACTTCCGGCGTCATCTTCAAGGCGATTCTCGATGCCGCCCCCGTGGCGCCCGTCCGCCTGAATCCCGAGGTTCCGGGCGAGTTGGAGCGCATCATTAACAAGTGCCTGGAGAAAGATCGCGATCTGCGCTACCAGTCGGCTGCCGAGTTGCGCGCCGATCTGAAGCGTCTCGCCCGCGACACCCAAACCAGTCGCAGCGCCGTCGCAACCGCACCGGAAGA
Organism: uncultured Acidobacteriaceae bacterium; assembly: GCA_963735545.1. Classification (GTDB taxonomy): domain Bacteria; phylum Acidobacteriota; class Terriglobia; order Terriglobales; family Acidobacteriaceae; genus PALSA-270. The sequence continues at coordinate 75,624 of CAVTLU010000022.1, read as the reverse complement.
AGAAATCGAAGCTCCGGTTTCCGCCGGCGCGCGTCACCCGTCGAGCAGCGCAGCCAAGCCGGCCTCATCGCAATCCGTGGCGGCGGCACCGGAGAAGCCGCCAACTTCAATCTGGAAGATTCTGATTCCAGCGGTTGTCGTTCTCGCCCTTGCCGCGGGCGGCATTTTCTACTGGCGCTCGCGCCAGACTCCGGTCCTGACCGAGAAAGACACCGTCGTGCTGGCGGATTTTGCCAATACGACCGGCGATGCAGTTTTCGATGATGCCCTCAAGCAAGCCCTGGCCGTCGAACTCGGCCAATCGCCATTTCTCAATGTCTTGTCGGATCGCAAGGTTGGAGAAACTCTGGCCCTGATGGGACGTCCGGCGAATGATCGCGTCACACTGCAAGTCGCGCGCGAACTTTGTCTGCGCACCGGCAGCAAGGCCATTATCGCCGGTTCGGTCTCGAATCTCGGCACCCAGTATGTGATTGGCCTGAACGCATCCGCCTGCAGCACCGGCGACCCCCTGGCCGAGCAGCAGGCGCAAGCCAACGGCAAGGAAGACGTTCTGAAGGCCCTGAATCAGGCCGCTTCCGCTTTGCGCACCAAGCTGGGCGAGTCACTGGCTTCGGTGCAGAAATTCGACGTTCCCATCGAAGCCACCACGCCTTCACTCGAGGCCCTGAAGGCCTTCAGCCTGGGCACCACCACGGGGCGCACCCGCGGCGATGCCGAAGCCATTCCCTTCTACCGGCGCGCCGTTGAACTCGATCCCAACTTCGCGGTTGCCTACGCCGGTCTGGCCATTTCCTACTCCAATCTCGGCCAGCCGAGCTTAGCCCGGACAAATATCGAGAAGGCCTACCAGGTGCGCGACCGCGTCAGCGAGCGCGAAAAGTTGCGCATCACCGCCGACTACTACGACATTGCCACGGGAGAACTGGAGAAAGAGGCTCAGACCTACGAACTGTGGATTCAGAGCTATCCTCGCGACTCAGTCCCGCATGGCAATTTAGGAGCAAACTACGGCGAGCTTGGACAGTGGGATCAGGCAATCGCAGAAACTCAGGAAGCCATGCGTCTCGAGCCGAACGTGGTCGTCAGCTATCCAAACCTGGCGAGCGCCTATCTGGCTCTGGGCCGGCTGGACGACGCAAAGACCACGCTTGAACGGGCAGAAGCCCTCAAGTTGGATAGCGGGACGATTCATCAGGCGCGCTATCAGCTCGCCTTCTTACGCCACGACGACGCGGAAATGCAGCGTCAACTCGCTTGGGGCTCCGGCAAACCCGGGGACGAAGACCCGCTCCTCAACGCACAATCCGACACCGAAGCCTATTACGGCAGGCTGGCCAGCGCACGGGAGTTCACCCGCCGCGCTACTGACTCTGCCCTGCGCGCCGATTCCAAAGAGACTGCCGCGCTGTGGCGCGCGAACGGGGCAGTGCGCGAGGCGGAATTCGGAAACTCCCAGCTAGCGCAAAAAGAAGCCGAGGCCGCGCTGGCCATATCGCCCGGCCGTGACGTGCAGGTCCTGGCCGCTCTCACCCAGGCTCGCGCCGGTAACCCGGCCGCAGCCTCCAGGCTGGTGCAGGATTTAGAAAAGACTTTCCCCACTAACACCGTGTTGAAGCTTTCTTGGCTGCCGACAATTCGAGCCGCCATCAGTCTCGACCGCAACGATTCTGCCCAGGCCCTGGATGTTTTACAGGCGCCAGCCCCCTATGAGACCGGCACACCGCCGCCATTTCAAGTCGAAACCCTTTATCCGGCCTACATCCGAGGCGAGGCGTATCTTCAAGCCCATCGGGGCACGGAGGCGGCTGCCGAATTTCAAAAGCTCATTGACCATCCTGGAATGGTGCTGAACTTTCCGCTCGGATCTTTGGCACATCTGCAGTTGGCTCGCGCCCGTGTTCTCTCCGGTGACGGCAGCGGCGCCAAGGCCGCCTATCAGGATTTCTTCGCGCTCTGGAAAAATGCAGATCCGGATATTCCCATCCTCAAAACCGCCCGCGCCGAGTTCGAGAAGCTGAAGTAGGTTCGATCAGTGGAGCGGACTGCGCGGCTCAACTGTGCTTCCCTGTGCCCCCTGTGGTTAACCCTCCGTTATTCCGCATCCCCCGTCCTGCTACACTTTTCTTTCACATTCTTGGCGCTTGCCTGGAGCCTTCCCGCCCATGTCTCAACCCCATACACCCACCCCTCGCACTCGTGTCATCCGTGAGCCCGAGCGCGCGGTTTACGACCGCGCGGTCGCCTATCGAATTCTCGACGAAGGCTTCCTCTGCCACGTCGGCTTCGTAGCCGACGGCCAGCCGTTCGTCATTCCGACGAGCTACGGACGCAAGGACGACAATCTCTACATCCACGGCTCCGCCGCCAGCCGCATGTTGCGCAATCTCGATCAGGGGATTCCAGTCTGCGTGACCGTAACTCTGCTCGATGGCTTAGTGCTGGCTCGTTCCATCTTCAATCACTCGATGAATTACCGCTCGGTGGTGGTGCTAGGAACCGCTGTCGCAGTGAACGACCCAGACGAAAAGCTGGCGGCCCTGCGCGCTCTCTCCGAGCACATTCTGCCCGGCCGCTGGGACGACGTCCGCCAGCCTAACGAGAAGGAGCTGAAAGCAACCCTGGTGATGCGCCTCCCGATCACCGAGTTCTCCGCCAAAGTGCGGCAAGGCCCGCCGATCGATGATGAGGAAGACTACGCGTTTCCGACGTGGGCGGGAGTGATTCCGCTGGCGATGGTTCCGGGTGAACCGGTTGATGATCCGAGGCTCGAGCCGAAGCGTGAGATTCCGGCCTATGCAAGGAACTACACTCGCGCGTAGTGCCCATAGCTGGCTCTTATGGAGACGGGTCTTTGACCCGTCACCGCAGGGAAAGGACTCGTCTCCCTAGCCGGCTCAGGACCGCAACTTGATATCGCGTCCGCCGAAGAAAATTCTTATTTGTCTTTCCGGTTCGTGATCAGTCGAATGCTGGCTGCTCGGCGGTACCGGCTGTCCGGGTAAAGACCCGTCTCCACACAATTCCCTTTACAATCTTTCCGGCCATTTGCGCGAAGCGTGGAAAACGGCTAAGACCTGAATGCGCGTTTTCTCTACACGGTACGGCAGAACATAGGGCGTGTTGGCAATCACGAGTTCCCGTGTGCCATCCACCCGTCCAGATCGCCCCATGTTTGGGTAACGCTCCAGCATTTCGGCGGCAGTAAGTATTTTCGCTAGGATTTTATCCGCCGCTGAAGGGTTGTCGCTCGCGATGTATTCGTATGTGCTTTGCAGGTGAGAGACCGCGAGCGGTGTCCAATCGACCTTCACGAATGGCGCCAGCGCTTCGCCAGATTCTTCACCTTCTGATGGCTTACCAGCTTACCGGCATCCGCTTGTTTCAGACTTGCCTTGATTTGCTCGATCTGCCATTGCTGAACTTCAAGATATGCGGTCACCGCTTCGTTCAAAAGATAGGTGCGGTCGCGGTCGAGAACATCCGCCAGACTATCTAGAGCATTAAGCTTGTCCGGCTCGATGCGAAAGCTGACAGTTTGCTTGTCCATGCCCCGATATTATAGCGTTTTGCGCTGTAATGCTCCGTATTACGGTATCAGCAGCAGCTTCCCCGTCGTCTTCCTTCCCTCCAGTTCCCGATGCGCCTGCTGCGCCTCGGCCAGCGGGTAGGTATGCTCGATGCGCAGCTTGAGTTTGCCGGAGGCGATCATGCCGAACACCGCGCCCGACCGCTGCCACCAGTTCTTCGCGCGTGGCGGTAAAGTGCGCCAGCATGGGCCGCGCCATGTAGATCGAGCCCTTCTGCGACAGGACTAAGGGATCGATCGGCGGAATCGGTCCGCTGGACGCCCCATAGAACACCACCATGCCGCGCGGACGCAGCACGTTCAGACTCTTTTCGCTGGTGGCCTTGCCCACCCCGTCATAAACCACGTCGACGCCCCTGCCGCCGGTCAGGCGTTTGGTCTCGGCTTCAAAATCGGTCTGCGTGTAAAGGATCACCTCGTCGGCGCCGGCCTGGCGCGCCAGCTTGGCCTTCTCTTCGGTGGAAACAGTTCCAATTACCCGCGCGCCCAGATTGTGCGCCATTTGCACCAGCAGCAGCCCCACGCCGCCGGCGGCGGCGTGAATCAGTGCCGTCTCGCCTTTCTTCAGCGGATAAGTGTCAGTGCAGAGATAGTGCGCCGTCATGCCCTGCAGCATGGTGGCGGCTGCATCACGATCGCTTACTCCTTGTGGTACCGGTACCAGGGCTGCGGCTGGCGCTGCTACCGCCTCCGCGTATGAGCCCAGTACGCCGCTCCACGCCACGCGGTCTCCCGGCTTGGCGGTCTTCACCTCAGCGCCCACCGCAGTGACCGTGCCAGATCCCTCCTGCCCCGCCACAAATGGCAGCGGGGTTTTGTAGCGTCCTTCACGCATGTAGACATCGATGAAATTCACGCCGACAGCCGCGATCTTCACCACCGCCTCGTTGGCCTTCGGATGCGGATCGGGCAACTCCACCAGTTGGAGCACTTCCGGTCCGCCAGTTTGCTTTACTTGAATAGCTTTCATGTTGGTTTGGGATGACGAATCTTTCCTGGGATTAACTGCCACCGTCGTCGTTCTTGCGCAGCAATCTTACGCTGCTGTTCCGGGTTTGGCACCTACGGGACGCACTGTAGAGAGCCTGGGGGATTTCTGTGTCTTCCAACCCTCGCCCCAGGCGAGCCGTCTAAAAATTGGGCGTCCGTAAAATTTCGCCGGGGACACCGCGGGAAAGTTTTCAGCGGCCTTGAGACGGCAACCGATTTGCAACTAAATCGCTTGCGGTGCAAGAACTGGGCAGAGTATCATGCCCGGCTTGTGCCAAAAGTAACCGGATTGTAGCGCTTTCGGGCAGGTTGATGGCCCGTTGGTGTGATTGACCGTGTAAATTAGCGGGGTGTACGATTTTGCCTCATCTTATGTGGAACGGTCCAAAAACAGTGTAACTCATAGATAAATATGGGCATTAAAATTCATTCTCTGGCCGCGACAGTCGCTGCTTTGCTTTTAGTGGGCACCGCGTGCCAAACTTCTCACCCCTCGGCCCTGCTGCCGCCGGCACAGGCGAACGCGCCGGCTCTGACCGCCACTTCCAGTCCAGTTGACACGCAGGATGACAAAATACAGCAATCTGAACCGGCTCCGCCCGCTTCGGAAGCCGATCTGGCGGCCGAACTAGTTGCTAGCGTTGAAAAAGAGTACCAGTCGGGGTTGGCTAACCTTAAGGCCGGAAATCGGGACGCAGCCCGGCAGAACTTCGATCATGCCTTTGACCTGCTGGTCGCCAGCCCTCTGAACGTGCATTCCGATGCCCGCCTGCAGAGTGAATTCGATCGGGTCCTGGCCGGTGTGAATCAACTTGAGCCGCAGGACCAGCTCTCGGCCGACGACGCCGACGCTCAGAAGTCTGAGCCGGCCCCGATTGATGAAGCCAACGAGGCGACAGCGCCCGTCGATGCCAATGTCAAGGCAAAGGCTGCCGCGGAAGTGAAAGTTACGCATTCCGATTTGCCGCTGATGATGACCGATGAGGTCGCCGGGTACATCAACTATTTTTCCGGGCGTGGACGTGGAGTCCTCGAACGTGGCCTGATTCGTAGTGGACGCTACGATGAAATGATTCGCAGAACCCTCAAGGCAGAGGGTGTTCCTCAGGACTTGATCTATCTGGCCCAGGCGGAATCGGGCTTCCATTCGCTGGCGCTTTCGCGGGTGGGGGCGAGGGGAATCTGGCAATTCATGGCCGCGCGCGGGCGCGGATATGGTCTGCAGCGCAATCCCTGGCTGGATGAGCGTCAGGATCCGGAGAAAGCGACCCGCGCCGCCGCCCGCCACCTGAAGGATCTGTACAACGAGTTCGGCGATTGGTATCTGGCCATGGCCGCCTATAACTCCGGCCCGGGCACGGTGCTGAGTGCAGTCAAGCGCACCGGCTACGCCGATTTCTGGGAACTTTACAAGCGCAACGTTCTGCCCAAGGAAACGCGCAACTATGTGCCGATTATTCTGGCCGTGACCATCATGGCCAAGAATCCGGCACAGTATGGGCTGGAGAACCTAGTAGCCGACAAGCCGGTTCCCTTTGATACCGTGAAGATCGATTCTCCCGTAGACCTGCGCCTGGTGGCGCAATGCGTGGACACTACGCCCGCTACGTTGCAGGATCTGAATCCCAGCTTGCTGCGCTGGACGACGCCCAAGGGGCAGTCTTTTGAGCTTCATTTGCCTGCCGGCACGAAAGACCAGTATTTAGCCGCCATCGAGCCCATTCCGGCTGAAATGCGAACGTGGTGGCGGTATCACACGGTTTCGCAGGGCGATACCCTGGCTTCAATCGCGCACGCTTATCGGACGACTCCGCAAGCCATCGCCCGGACCAACGAACTCGACACCGAAGCCAGTTTGTTGCCCGATACCAAACTCATCATTCCGATTGCTCCAGGCAGGCATGCGGCCTCGGAGGATGCGGCCAGCTACGCTCGCCACGCAACACCCTACAAAGTGCGCAAGGGCGACACCGTGCAGTCGGTGGCAGACAATTTCGGTGTGCCGGTGATGATGGTCCGCCGCTGGAACCATTTGCGAGGTGAGAGCTTACGTGGACGCCGGGTAGTGTATGTCCACCTCCCCGTGGCCCCCGGAACGGTCGGCGCACAACGCAGCTCGGTCTCGGGAACGAAATCCAACACAGCTTCTAAATATAAGTCCAGCAAGACTTTACTGGCATCCAAGGACAAGCCGGTGGTCCATCACAAAGTGCAAAAGGGCGAGACTTTGAATTCGATCGCCAGCGTTCATCACACCACCGTCCAAGCCATCCGCCGGGACAACAATATTGCAAGCCTTCGTCCCGGCATGATTCTAGTCATCCGCAGCGAACCATAGCGTACATTCACGCAAATACTCGATAGCCGCTCCTGAGCCGGTGTAATATGCAAACGGCCCGGTAGTGACGTCGAATTTCCGGGGCGGTTGCGCGACACACGCTATGCTATAATCGCGCGCCGTTCAGCTATTCAGTTGTCTTTTTATTTTCTTTAGCGCATCCAACGCTTGTGTAGCCCCCGGCTTCGCAAGCAGCCGGAAAACATCTAGGAGGAAAGATGACTTTCGATGAGACCCTCTACGCCCGAGACGATGAAGCCGATGAGTTCGGTGACAGCGGCGCCTACGGCGACTCGCTAGAAGAGGATTACGAGGAAGAAGAAGAGGAAGAAGAGGAAGCAGCTGAGCTTCCGTCCATCAGCGAGCCGGAACCGGAGCCCGTCGCTCCGCCGCCACCACCCGCCGGCGGCGGATCGAAGCCTAAGCCTGCGCCCAAGAAGCCGGCTGCGAAAAAACCCGCTAAGAAAAAGCCGGCTAAGAAAGCGCCTAAGAAAGCGCCTAAGAAGAAGCCCGCAAAGAAGAAGCCCGCAAAGAAGAAGCCGGCCAAGAAAGCGATTAAGAAGAAGCCCGCGAAAAAGAAACCCGCAAAGAAGGCGAAGAAGAAACCGGCCCGGCGCAAGCGGTAAGTTGTCTGGTCGACGGTCAGGATTAGCGAGACCTCATCAAGCTGACGTAGCTTGATGGGGTCTTGCATCCGTTGACTCGAGTTCCTACCCACCTTGCCGGCGAGATAATTTCGCGGCGGCCAGGTCCCCTTTCCAGATATCCCCTACAGAATCTCTTCCCGAGATATACAGCATTCCCCTGATTTACGGCCGCACCTGTTCAATCTAGCTTCCCGAGCATCGGCCCCCCGTTGCATCGCAAAAGATCGCAGCAGACCAGAAGAGCCGTCATGAGCTATGCATCCATGGGCCTGATCGAGCAGCAGTCGCTCCGCACGCAAAGACGGCAATGGCGCAGACCGCAATGGACGTCCACTGGTCCGCCGCGTTTGTGCCGCTCGCAGTGAGCCTGCGCAATCGGGTTGCCTTTCTAACCATCGCTCTGTCCGTCGCCCGTTACCGCCGAAGTCCGCTGCCTATAGAAGAATGCAGGGCAAATACTATCGCGTTTGAGGTGGTCGCAAATTCTGATCCCGTTCATTCTTGTGGCCATGCTGAATGAGTTTCGTATGCGCGGCGCCATGCCAGAGTGCACGCTTATGACCAATTATTCGGAACGCTGGATTCGGGAAGAATAGGATTGACGATCAGATCAAACTATACTGGGCAACATTCTCCTATGACAAAGGCGTACACAAATCCGAGTATCGATGAGTACTTGCGCGAGCGGCTGATGCCGGTGGAAGGTGCGATTCCGCACATTCCCGGCATCGAGATGTTTGGGAATTCGATTCCTGCGGGAGCCGTTGGTGGTGACCTTTTTGAGTACATCAATTTTCAACAGCGTTACGACATTGATGCACGCATTCAGCGGGCCCAGCGCCTATCCAAGGAATTCTTGGAACCGCTTCCTCCGGGCGTCCCGATACGCAATTCGGTTGACGATCTCGTGCAATGGCTGAAGGCTACCCCAGGCTACAGGCAGGAGATGGAAAGCGAGTATAGATTCGCAAGGAGTTCGGAGCAGGTACGAGTCGCAGAAGACCTGCGAGACCTTCGTTCGACGGCGGGTGTTCTGGTGGTAGACGCCCAGGGCCACGGAATAATCTCGGCGAAGATAGCCTCCACCGTGCACGACACATTCCATGCGTTGATGCTCACCGAACTGGATCGCTACGGAAAAGCGACGCCGGAGCTCTTAGAAAACCTCAACCTGCGACTGGCGCAATCGGTCACCGCCCGCAACGCGCTGGGAATAACTGAAAAAGAGAACGCTCGCGAAATCGCGACCATGTTATATGGCGAAGTCCGCCCCGGCGGTCATTTTCGCTTCGCGAATTTTGGACATCCCCCGCCGCTGGTGTTCTCGGCAGAGTATCGCAAGTTCATGAACATAGATGAAAGCCGCATGGTGCAATTCCTTGCGCTCGGCTTGCAGATTCCCGCAGATCATCCGGATCGCCAGAAATACTACTCCCTGACCTTTCGCCAAAAAGAGTTCGACTCTTCCGATGTCGCCGAGATCACGCTGATGAGTCCCGGAGATATTCTCATTCTCTATACCGATGGAGTTTACGACGGCAGCGACGAAGAAGGGCGCAAGCTACTTGAGGCGGTTTTGCGCGAACACTATCGGCAGCCGGCCAGGGATATCTGCAATGCATTGCTGGATTACGCGATAAAGCAAGATGACCAGCTCAGACAGAATGGCGACGAGGCGCTAATCGACGACAAAACCGTCTTTATAGTCAAACGAACTTGAAAAGGCGGCACGCAACAAGCTCATGGACTGATTCTTTCGTGGCCGGCCCCGCTACGAACGTTCGGTTCATGATCGAGGACTCAAACAATGGGCTCGACCGGCGGCTGTGGGTTCGCTGAATCAAGGACGGCAAACCGGCCGACGAGGCAGTGCACAAAAACCTGCTTTTACTAGCACGAGCCCGCCGAAGATCGCGGCTTTGTGTTCACCCGTTACGCACTTTGATGCTGAGAACTACAACAGACAGGAATGAGACGAAGGTTACACACAAATCAACCGCAGTACAAACCGAAACTTCGAAATTACTCAAGAGGAGGACTGTATGACCCAAGCCAGTATTACACCACGAGACAATAAGCAGAAAGATGAGCAGAATGCGATTCGTCCGTTTCATGTGAACGTTCCAGAGCCGGACCTGATCGATCTGCGCAGGCGCATTAACGCAACAAAGTGGCCTGAACGAGAAACGGTCACGGATGCATCCCAAGGAGTACAGCTCGCAACGATCCAGGCGCTCGCGCGCTATTGGGCGACCGAGTATGACTGGCGCAAGATCGAAGCAAAAATGAATGCCCTGCCGCAGTTCATCACCGAGATCGATGGGCTGGACATTCATTTCATTCATGTCCGTTCAAAACACGAAAATGCGTTGCCGCTGATCGTTACCCACGGATGGCCCGGCTCGATCATCGAACAGATGAAGATCATCGATCCGCTGACTAATCCCACGGCGCGTGGCGGCAGCGCATCCGATGCCTTCCATCTGGTGATTCCGTCCATGCCGGGCTACGGATACTCAGGCAAACCGGCCGCTACCGGCTGGGACGTAGCCCACATCGCGCGTGCCTGGGTCGTGCTGATGAAGCGGCTCGGCTACACGAAGTTTGTGGCGCAAGGTGGCGATTGGGGCGCGGTCATCACCGAACAGATGGGGGTGATTGCGCCTCCGGAGTTGCTCGGCATTCACTCCAACATGCCTGGCATCTTTCCAGCCGACGTTGATGCGGCGGCCTTTTCTGGTGCGCCGGCGCCCTCGGGCCTCTCCGCCGATGAGAAGCTCGCTTACGAGCGTTTGCAGTTCGTATATCAAAAAGGAATCGCCTACGGATTCCAGATGGGGCTGCGACCGCAGACGTTATACGGAATCGCAGACTCACCTGTCGGCCTGGCGGCTTATTTCCTCGATCACGACGCGCGCAGCTATGAGCTGATCGCACGCGTCTTTGCGGGAAAATCCGAAGGCCTCACGCGCGACGACGTTCTCGACAACATCACCATCACCTGGTTGACGAACACGGCGCTTTCGGGCGCGCGGCTCTATTGGGAGAATTGGGGCAAGCTCGGGTACTTCAATGCCAAAGGCGTCTCCATCCCGGTAGCCGTGACCGTCTTCCCTGACGAACTCTATCCAGCCCCGCGGAGCTGGGCGGAGAGGGCGTATCCCAAACTTATCCATTTCAACGAGGTTGATAAAGGCGGGCACTTTGCCGCCTGGGAACAGCCGCAAATCTTTTCCGACGAGGTGCGCGCGGGCTTCCGATCACTGCGGTCAGGCGTGGCCAAATCGGATGTGAACTTGGCCAAAGCCAGCTAACGGTTCGCAAAGCAACAGGGGAGCTTCGAAGGGTAGAGGCTCTCCTGTTTCGACTCAGGGCAGATCTCGGCAGGAGGAAGGAACCAGTGAATACAAATCTTGAAAAGCAAATATCAAAGCACGAAGGCTCTCTACCCTCCGGCGCCGAGCAATTGCGCAGTTCGTGCCGGAGTTCATGAAGTAACCCAAGTTTCGGAGGGGACACAATATGTCTGACGAGGTCAACCACAATCGGCGCCGCTTTCTGGGTGCCGCGGCGGTGTCTCTTGCCAGCGCCCAGTTCGGTATGATCGGTTCTGCTGATGCACAGTCCGGCAAGGCAAACCCTTCAAGTCTGCGCGCGATCAAGGGCACGAACACCTCTTTCGCTTCACTAAAGCAGGTCGACGCCGGACTCCTGAACGTTGGGTATGCTGAAGCCGGCCCCGGCGATGGACCTCCGATCATTCTTCTGCACGGCTGGCCCTACGACATTCATAGCTTTGTGGACGTCGCCCCGTCGCTGGCATCAGCCGGATACAGAGTGATCGTCCCGTATTTGCGCGGCTACGGCACTACGCGCTTGCTTTCCAATGAAACGTTCCGCAACGGCCAACCGTCGGCAGTCGCTTCGGACATTATCGCCTTGATGGATGCCCTGAAAATTGAGAAGGCGACCCTCGCCGGTTTCGATTGGGGGGCGCGCACGGCAAACATAATCGCCGCGCTTTGGCCGGAGCGCTGCAAAGCTATGGTTTCGGTGAGCGGTTATCTGATCGGCAGCCCGGCAGCCGAAAAATCGCCCTTGCCTCCTCAGGTTGAACTTCAGTGGTGGTACCAGTTTTATTTCGCAACCGAGCGCGGCCGCGCCGGTTACGAGAAATATCGGCACGACTTTGCCAAGCTCATCTGGCAACTCGCTTCGCCCAAGTGGAACTTCGATGACGCCACGTTCGAGCGCAGCGCGGCGGCCTTCGACAACCCGGATCACGTCGCCATCGTCATCCATAACTATCGTTGGCGTCTGGGCCTCGCGGAAGGCGAGTCGAAGTACGGCGAACTGGAGAAGCGGTTGGCCGAAAGCCCGGTCATTACCGTGCCCACTATCACCCTCGAAGGGGATGCCAACGGCGCGCCGCATCCGGATCCCACTTCCTACGCGAAGAAATTTTCCGGCAAATATGCGCACCGGACCGTCAAAGGAGGCGTTGGGCACAATTTGCCGCAAGAAGCTCCCGAAGCCTTCGTCGATGCCGTGGTCGACGCGGTCACGTTCGTCGTTCCAGACAAGGCTGCAGCCGGGAAGCATCCCTGACGCCTCAGTCAGGATAGAGGAACGTAAAGGAGGAAAGAACACAGCAACTCTGCAGCAAGAGAACGGGAGGAGTTCTGACCAGGCGGCCGCAGATGCGGCGCAGTGTAGAGGCGACCCGGCCCGGCTAAAAAGTCAAACGCACGAAGGTTTATGAGTTTGTGGAATCCCACCCCAGTCGCAAAGGCCTCGACAAGAATCGGGCACCCTGCAATTGTTGGAGGAAATCATGAGCACAGCAATCAACACCGTCCCTATGCAAAGTGACTTGGAACTTCTCGGGCAAACCGTTGTCGTGATCGGCGGTAGCGCCGGCATCGGGCTCGAAACGGCGCGGCGAGCACACGCTGAAGGCGCCAAAGTGATTCTCACCGGCCGGAATCCCGAGCCCCTCCAGCGCGCCGGGAACGAGCTCGACGCGCTCAGCACGGCGGCGTTCGACGCCACCGATCCCGATGCCATCGATCGATTCTTCCGTAATCTGCCGGCAACTGTCGACCACGTGATGGTGACCGCCGGCCGGCCGTACTACGGGCGCCTGCTCGATATGGACTTCGCGCAGGTGCGGCGCGACATCGGCGCGCACCTCATGCTGGCCCTCCAGGTCGCCCGCAACTCCATCAACAAAGTGAGACCGGGAGGGACGCTGCTGTTCATGGGCGTCACCGGCGGCCGCCGCCCAGCCATGGGCCTCGCGATCACGGCGGCGCTTACCGCTGCGCAGCCCGCGCTCACCGCCAACCTCGCGCTCGAGATCGCGCCCATCCGAGTCAACCTCATCGCCGCCGGCTTTGTCGACACACCGCTATCGGCATCGTTGCTCGGCGATGAACTCGAAAACCGCCGCAACCAGCTTCGCGCCACGCTTCCCATCCGGCGCGTCGTCGGGCCGGCCGACGTGGCCGCGCTCGCCGTCCACATCATGACCAACACGGCCCTTACTGGTGCGACCTATGACATTGACGGCGGGCAGCAGCTCGTCGCCCGCTAACTAAGAGGCCGGCATGAGCAGTATCGACCGGAGTAATCAAAACTCGACTCAGAATCCCGAGACTCTCGGGAATTAAGGAGAACTTATGTCCACGATCCACCTTCACGAGACAACCACCTTAACGCCCGAGCAGTACGTCGCCGGGCTCACCGACTTCGGACCCGGCCGCGGGAAGCTGTTTGGCAATAGCACCGACGAATACATGAAGGTGCACAGCCGAGGCCCGTCGCAAGCCGACGTCACAGAAGGCTCGGGCGGCATCTGGGAACGCCTGCACTACGACTGGTCCGATCCCAACCACGTCGTCCTCACCACCACCGACTCCAACACTTGGGGAGGCGCGTCGGGCCACACCTACAACTTCACGCGCCGGCCCGACGGCACCACCGACATTGACGTGGTCGTCGTACGCGAGGGCAAGAACCTCAAGGGATGGCTGCTCGGCTTCGTCGTCGGGACCATCGGCAAGGGCGTTTTGGAAAAGGCGTTTGTAAACTCCGTCAAGGCTATCGAAGCCCGGAACAGCGCAGCGAAAGAGGCAGGCGCAGCATGAGCTCAGCCGTTTAGTTGGCCGGCGCCCGAAGCTTGCCTTCGCAGAGAGTTCGATTATGGGAACGAGATAAAAGCAAGGGAGCACTAACATGGACGTGAAACTGGAAGTGATGGTCATCCCGGTCTCAGATGTCGAGCGCGCGAAGGAGTTCTACAAGAAGCTCGGGTGGAGGCTGGACGTTACGCCGCCCATCGTCGTCCAGTTCACGCCGCCTGGCTCCTGGTGCTCGGTCCAATTCGGCAAGACGCTCACCTCGGCCGCGCCCGGTTCAGGCAAGGGCTACCTGATCGTTTCCGACATCGTAGCCGCCCGTGACCAGCTGGTCGCCGCGGGCGTCAAGGTGAGCGAGTTCTTCCACATCGGCCCGAGCGGCCCGGTCAGCGGTCTTGATCCCGAGCGTCGCAGCTACTACACGCGCGCCTCGTTCAGCGATCCCGACGGCAACGTCTGGCTGCTGCAGGAGATCACAACCCGGCTTCCCGGTCGCGTCGATTCAAACGTGACCTCGTTCAGCTCGGCCAGCGACCTGACAAGCGCGCTTCGGCGCGCAGCCGCCGCCCACGGCGAGCATGAGAAACGCATCGGCGCGGCCGATGCCAACTGGCCCGATTGGTACGCCGAGTACATGGTGCGCGAGCAGACTGGCGAAGCGCTGCCGCAATGAACGCGACAAACGTGTGGCGTTCCGTTGCCTATAGAAGAATGCAGGGTAAATACTATTGCGTTTAGCGTGGTCACAATCCCTCGTTCGGCTCATTCTTCTAATCGTACTGAATGAGTTCGGTCATTTTCGAGGTTGGGATTGAGCGAGGCTCTGATCGAGGTGCCCGCACGGCTGGTAAAGGACGCACGAACATAGACGCCGGCGTTTCGAAAGAAGCGGGCAGTACTCAAACTGGCGGCAACACTAACCGTTATCCAAGGAGATCAATTATGAGCACCATCACCGTAAAAGACGGCACCGAGATTTACTACAAGGACTGGGGCACGGGTCAGCCTATTGTTCTTTCATCATGGCTGGCCGCTGTCCGCGGACGACTGGGACGCACAGATGATGTTTTTCCTGGGCCACGGCTACCGGGTGATCGCGCATGATCGCCGCGGCCACGGCCGCTCCACGCAGACGGCGAACGGCCACGACATGGACACCTACGCTGCCGACGTTGCCGAACTCGTCAAGGCGCTCGACCTCAAGAATGCGATTCACATCGGCCACTCCACGGGCGGCGGCGAGGTGACGCGCTATGTCGCGCGGTACGGCAAGGGCCGCGTCGCCAAAGGCGGTGCTCATCAGCGCGATTCCGCCGACCTTCATGAAGTCGGACAAGAACCCCGACGGCGTTCCGAAGGAAGTCGTCGACGGCATCCGCGACGGCACGGCGAACCATCGTTCCCAGTTCTACAAAGACATCACGATTCCGTTCTACGGCTTCAACCGTCCCGGCGCGATCGTCTCCGAGGGAATTCGAGAGAACTGGTGGCGGCAGGGCATGATGGGCGGCATCAAGGCCCAATATGACTGCATCAAGGTCCTCTCCGAAACCGAGTTCTACGACGATCTCAAGATGATCGACGTTCCGGTCCTGGTGATGCACGGTGAGGACGACCAGATCTGCCCTTTCCCAACTACCGGAGCAAGGTCGGTCAAGCTTTTGAAGCACGGCACGCTGAAGTCCTATCCCGGATTGCCGCACGGGATGCCGACCACGCATGCGGACCTGATCAATGCCGATCTGCTGGCGTTCGTTCAGCAGCAAAGTAAGGAACGAGCCGCGTAGAGCGGCAGCAGATGGCCGAGCCCTGGCCTTGGATCCGCTGCGATTAGAAAGATGTGGATCCCCCATCCTAGCGCGCCCTTTGCGCTAGGGTGGGGGGCAGGGTCTAGACTTATAAACGCAAACACGGGGCCTCTACCTCTTGGCTCCGACAGCCTGCAGACACCGGCCATACAGTTCGAGCAAATGGCTGGCGTACTCTTCGGGCTTCGACGCTGCGCCCCCACCCTGGAAGCCGACTCCAGAGGAGCTAGTCTTGCCGTAGCTGGTAGCCATGGCGATGAACTTCATCAGATCGAGTGCGATGTCTTCGTCGCGGCGCACGCCCGTGGCGCTGCTGGATCCTTCCATGTGTCCCTCCGCTGGAACCATGATGCTGGGAATTTCGTCGTCCATATTGCTGTAACCAAATCCGCGGGAACGGCGGCCTTCGGTCTTCGATCATAGCAGAGGAGTTCAGAACGGTAACGGCCGGTGGAAGCAAACCCCTGCCTCGGCTTCCATCCGCTATTTTGCAGACTGCGTATTTTTGGCGAACTCGCTGCGTGGATTGAGGCGCAAGGCCTCGTGTAGTGCTTCTGCCGAGCGTCGGAAGCAGATTTGGTGCCGGGATGCGCTGGAATGTCCGGTTCAGGCCTTCAACTATATCCACGGAGGCGATGCTATAATCAGCCAGCAGTAAGGTTTCAGGCCCCTGGATGTTCCTCGGCCTCACGCCTTTCCGCAATTTCATCTCGTCTACGTCGGGGAGTGGCTCAGCCTGGTAGAGCACCTGGTTCGGGACCAGGGGGTCGGAGGTTCAAATCCTCTCTCCCCGACCATCTATCCCGCTGAAAACAAAACAGCGCGCGATCCGACCCGCGATCCCTTCCGGGGTCGCTGGGTACTATTTGGGTCCAACAAGGCTTTCAGTTGCTTCGACACGCGGTCAACGGCTTTGCGGCGTTCACCTGGCACCGAAAGCACATACAGCTCGAAGGCAAGGCGAGGATCGGTGTGACCCAGTTGATGCTGGATCACGCCGGGCGTCGCGCCTACATCTTTTAACCACGTGCTGTGCGTGCGCCGGAGTACGTGCCATCCCACTGCACCGATCTCGGCCGCTTCTGCCGCAGGCTTCAGATGCCGATGCATCAAATTCCGCCGGCAGTATGGCGTTCCGATATCGTTGGGAAACACGAGTTGATTGGGGCCCCGTGCGCATTTGCTTCTCCAGCACTGCAGTTGCCCAAGGAGAAGTTCGCTCATCGGAAGCGAACGGACACCCGATGGAGTCTTAGGTGTTGAGACCTCACCGTCGTAGAGTCCTTCGTCGACTAGAATCGCCCGGTTCTCCCAATCAATCTTCTCCCAACGGAGTGCAAGAACTTCACCAATGCGCATCCCGGTAAGCAAGATGAGCACAACGATGGTTCGGCAGGGCTCTTGAAGATGTGCGAGCAATTGTTGCACCTCCTTTGTATTGAGAGCTCGCCGTGGACGAATCGAGCGCTTCGGTGGAAGCGTGATTCCCCCGACCGGATTCACCTCCACGAATCCCCACCGTACCGCGGTCCGGAAGCTCGAACTCAAAGCCGTGGCCATACTACGTATGGTCTTGGGCGCGAGCTTTGTGCATTGCGCGAAGAACCGCTGCACCTCCGCAGGTCGAATGTCCTCCAAGCGTTGTTGTCCGAAAAATGGCACGAGGTATTTGCGCATGAAGTAACTGTACTGCGAGCGTGTCGACAGCTTGAACGCAGGCAGGACATCCTTCATCCAATGCTCCTCGGCGAAATCTCGGAACATGATTCTCGCCTCGGGTCGTTTGCGACCCAGGTTGTTTGCGAGAAGGCGACGGTCAAGATAAAGCTGGGCTTTGCAACGGGTGCGGATTTCAGCCACAGTTCCGAGCACTACCGATCGGCGTACTCGACACGGGCCCCCATCCGTCGCGATACCGTTTTCCCACCACCGTCCCACCCAGACCATGCTGCCCTTTCTGCCACGTTTGAACACAGTGCCTTTCTGATACGACTTGCGACGGGCCACTTGGTGCCTCCTTTCGGTTAGGCCCGTCACGCAGATATTCTGCTGGTATACACCGTCCGTGTGGGAAGGGACAAGGCAAGCGGACATGGGGTTGGGTTCACTGCCCATTCCGCGACCGCAGCTCCTCGATATAGGATTGGAGTCTGGCTGCCTGGAAACGCACGTATTTACCGAGTCTCAGGCATGGTAAAGGATCGCGGCAACCGGGGCGGGTATGTTCGTAGACCCAGGAGACTGGCACCTGAAGCATGCGAGCGACGTCTGCTACGGTCAAAAGGCTTTCGAAACCGAGGTCCGGAGCTCTAACCAGCGAATACACCCTATTTCGTTTTGAGCTAGAACCTTCCACACTCAAATAGACGGCGCCGACCTGGGCATTCTGATAGATGCCTGGGCAGATCGAATCCTCAACTGACAACTCGTTCACTTTCTGACGGGTGATATTGGTTTTTTGGGATGGGCGGGTAGAGGTACAGACGATTCCGGCGGGCGATTTATGAGCGCTGCGACGCTGGTCCCACGGCCCATCTCGTCCTTAACGGCCTGCGTCGTCATCCGCAGTGCTTTCGCCACGCGGCTGATCCTTCCTTCTTGACGGAGCATTGCGCTCGTCTTGCGGACAAAAAGGACCAGATCCCTACACTCGCCACACTCTTTCAGGTGATTGACAATGAGCTTCTCATCTTCCCCATCTGGAAGCGGCATTCGGCGGACATAGGAAACCACATCGGGATGGCCGGAAATCTTGCTCACAGATCACTTCCGCGAAGACCGTGCTTCTCCTCTGCGATTTTCCGCATTTCCCGATAGTCGTGACTGATGAGCTGGTTCACGTATGCCGGCGTAGTCGCCAGTTTCTCTGCCACTTCTTTGGCGCTTAGATCCTCGTAATACGTGAACAAAAGAGCATCCTTGCTCTTCTTGGCTCTTGGGCCTTGGCGGCCATGCTCCTCGAGTAGCTCCCAAATCAGGATGCGATGATGCGAAGTATCCTCGATCGTTTGTTCCACGGGCAGACTCGCAAACTCGTCCCAAGCTATATATTCTCGCGGACCCCTAGCAGCTTTCCCGAGTTCCTTATCCCGCTGATCATAGGCTGCATTTTCGCAGATCGTCTCGACCCAATACTTGAAGGGGGCGCCAAATCGGTAGGTACCAAGCCCGTTATAAACCTTTCGGGAAGCTTCTCCGACAACGTCGCCGATGAAGGAGTTTACGTCTACGTGTCGGGGGCAGATGCCCTTGTTATAAACAATTCGCTTGGTGAACTCTTGTATCTTTGGGAGATAACGCGCCATCAAGGCGTCCGGGTACTCTGAGCCCGTTTGTATTAGCCATACGGCCCATTCATCGACCAACGGCTCGGTGCCTCTAATGGCCTTGAAATTATTCTTGACGACGCGCTTAGCCAACTCTTTTAGCCACCGAAGTACGCTGACCTTGCCATCATACGCATGGACGGTCTCGAGAAACTCCTGTTGCGCCAGTGGCAAAAGCTTCTCTACGTAGCAATCCTTCATCCATTGCCCGCAATCCGGAGCGTACTGCGGTACTTGTTCAAGCAGAAGCTGGCGGATGTATTTCTCCTCCCATGGCGGCTTCGGAAATGCCATCGGCGTGGACATGGCCGTACATTTTGCCATACTTTGTCGCCAGTAGCTACGGTAGCGGAGTGGCCCAACTCGACGGACGACCCCGTCTTGTCCAGAAGGCGAAACAGGGCTGCCCCTTTTCTGATGTGTGGCGGATAAGGAGGCGAATGGCGAGGTTAGAGGCTAGTCAAATTGCGCGGTCCCTTTCCCGGAGAGGGTGTAGGACGCGCCTACGACATTATGGACCACGAGGTACCACCGCACTGTGCCCAGATCCAGATCCGTGTGTTCGTCCTGGCTGTGCCGAAGCACGCCTCGGGCGTAGACCTGGCCTTTGCGTTCGCCTGCCTTGTACAAGACGGCTTCTTCCAACTCATGATGGCCGTCTTTGCCAAGCACATGGCGTTGGCGGTAGGCCGCAATACCGCGTTCCACGTCGCGCATCAACTCTCAACGTCGCGACTCGCGCCGGAATTGCGAACCATTCACCTTGGCGCAGGACGTTCAGCCCGCCGCCCTCGGCCTCCCGGACCACCTTAGGTTTGAGCATGTTGTAGGCTTCCTCAAGCGTTGGCGGAGCCTGTTTGGTCACAAGTTCGGCAAAGAAGTACATGCCGGATCCCTTGCCGGTCTCATCCACGCCGGAGAGATAGAAGCGATCCTTTACGCGAAGGACGCTATCTCCCAACGTGTGAATCGTCCGCTCGGTGATTCGCCCGTTTCTGTCTTTTACCTTTACTTGCTTCCATTCTTCACCGCCGCTCGGAACTACCACGCTCACTTCCTTCTGGAGATCCGAAATACCGAAGGGCGCATCCGACCAATCGTCGATTTCGCCATCAGTCCAAGCTGCAGTAATCGAGTGGAAAGGCACCACGCTAAAGCGGCTCTGTGACTCTTCAAGCGCACTGATGAGCTCCTGCTGGTGCATGTCGATCGGTGTAGCAAATCGCGCACCATTAGTGAGAATGCTGCCATCCTTTAGCCGCACGGCGAGTTCAGCCGTTCGACCCTCTGCCGTGGTGCGCCACGACGAACTGTTTCCATACGGCGCATACCGCAGCGGGATCTTAGATAAAAGGACGTCATCTGTTGCCTTTACGTATGTCCCTTTGCCGCCTTTGCCTTCCCGAATAAAATTCTTGATCACTGACGAGTGTGTTTGCATAGTCTGAAACTAGCCTGTTCCCTGCCATTCGCCTCCATCAAGAGAGACGACGCCATGGCTGGCTTTCTGACAGAAAAATCAAGCTGCGGCTGGGAGTGCAGGGGGCGGCAAGAAATGCCCCGCTTCAGTTTGAGACGAACCGTCAGCGGATCCATGCCACGCCGGAAAAAGCGCACCCACCCGGTGACCTTGCCGGAGATGCGGTTGTCGAGTCCCCCGTCGATGAGGTTCTCGTAAAGTCGCCAAGCCATAGTGCTTGGAATTAGGAATAATCCCGGATCTGTGACCCGGCGGGTAAGCGAGAATCGGGAGACAGTTGGAATCCCCCACGGCGGCGGTTCGAGTGATGCCGACCGTAGGCGAAGGCGACTGCCCCCCGTAGTGTCCGTCGCGGCGGGAGGAAAACCCCGCGTTCCTGATCGAGAGGAACCTGGTGCGGTTCCGCCCATCTGCAACGGACAAACCTGAAAAGAATTCGTATTTAGAAACCCGGAGGGTACCGGTGCGGTTAGCCTGGCGGGCGTGATCACCCGCCTATCCCCGCAGCTCTCGCGATGCAACCCTCTTCTCCTTCCCTCGCTCATCCGGTACCTCCTTCTCTCACTCAGACGACGTTCAAACACGGTTTCTGACATCTGTTGCCGAAGACGCTCGTTGCGGTACTGGACGGTTAGCCTGACGGGCACCGTCGCCCGTCTATCCCCGCGTTCCTGCGATCCGCCAAGCCTCCTTTCCACTCTCAACCAGCACCGCCTCACAATAACCAAGACGCCACCACAGGAACTCCACTGACACGATGGAGGCAAAAATCCGAATAAAGAATCGCAGGCTGCTTCGCATAGCAGATGTGCGCGGTCGCCGAAGGGCGAATCCGGTCAGTTCCAGGCGTCGCAGTCTTACCCAACATCAGTAATCCTCCGGAAACATGAGCGTGAGCCCATGGACTTCATTCGGGACCAGCCATAGTTCCGTGCCTTCGTATGTTCCAGATCGCCAGCCGTCTTCGTCAGCCTGGATCGCTACCATCCACCGGACGACTCCCAGGAGTCGGCCAATGTCGGTCACCGGCCCCGTCCCAGCGGAGGTGCCCAGCGGAGTCATATAGCGATCAAATACCGCCCGAGTGACCCGGTTAACGGGTGCCGCATCAAGATGCACCAGCACACCGTCTGCGAGCGCCTCAGCGTCGGTGTAGGCAACTATCACGTTGTCGAATTCGTGTTCCATACGTTGGGCGGCGGCCTGTCCTGCCGGATTCAGCCCTTCATGAGAAAAGACGCCGCGACGAGATGGGTTATGACATGTGCCTAATAGGTAGGCGGGCCTGGTTAAGGAAGTTATTGAAAACACGGCTGTTGCCGTTCGGAAGCACTCTTCTCGACAAGAGGGTCGACAAGACGGGTTTACCCAGCACCATCTTCATCTTCTAGACCCAGCCGATGCGCCGAGCTATGCGTTAGGCTCCGGAAGAGGGGAGCCCCGATGCCGGCTGCCAAGACTTCCTCCCGTAGGGTTCCCAGCATGCGACGGAAGAATCCCGCGTTCCGTAGCTGCCGGGACAGTTCCTCCAGCCGGGAGGAACTCTCTGCAACCACCAGGACGGCGCGGAAGCGGATGCCGGAAAGCCCTTCCTCATAGGTTCGCAATTTCCGGACCAGTATCGCGATCGTTTCCGTCCCGCGGTCATACTCCAGGAAAAAGGTCTGCCGATTCGGCAAATGCAGGCCCAGCACTGCGTCTGGGATCAAGGCATGCGGCCAACCCAGAGCCTGAATCTCCCAGGAGGCGAAAAAATATGCGACCCGCACCGTGCCCGTCTCCACTGCGACGCGGATATCATTCAGGCCGATCAGGTGCTCGCTTTGACGCGGTGGCGTGCGCGCAACTTCCCCTACAACGCCCTTGGCCTCCAACAGAGTCTTGCTTTTTGACCCAAGCCCGTGCAGAGCCTCGGCCATCTGGTGTTCACGGTGACTCACCAGATACCCGGCATCGGCGAGCCGCCGCAAGGATTTCCTCACCGCATCCAGCGTCACTCCAGGGAAATACAGCCTAGCGAGTTGACCGGTGGTAAGCCATTTGCCCACGGCGCACTTAGTGACCACTCGCAGATCACGGTCGGAAAGTCGGATCGTCGTCATGGTTCGGGCAATTTAGTGGTGATGCCACAGCGGTAGCACCTAACCACGCAGGGGACCGAGGCGCATACGGGGCATACCGTCAACAAGTGCCCCTGATACGTAAAGCCACAGCCGCATTTCCATAGGCCAACGAGTGCCACGGTCGAGCCGCATTCGCACCCTATCTCGCTGCGCGACGCGACCAGAAAAAATTGCAGCCGCCGCAAGGCCTTGCGTAACGCCGCAACCGCAAGGACGGGACTGGCTAGAAAGAAGAGCACAACGTCCCATAACACGCGCTTCAGACCTGTTGGCATACCGCCTCCTGGCGCCGGTACGCCGTCTCCCATCGGTCCTCTTGCGTACCTGCCTCCTCTCCGGTACCGAGCCAGTCCCGATCGCGGCTTGCGATCTCCGCCAGGTATTCCGTCCGGGAGATCCGGCCGCCGACTGCGGAGTCTGCCCGTAGCTTTTCCACCACGTCCCTGAACTCGGGCCCGTTCGGCAACGGAACGTTGGCCGTATGCAGTCTGAGGGCTTGAGCCGCGTGGGTCTTCAGCCATAGATAGCCCACCCGATCCGGCAGATGGGCAATGCCGTCGGCCAAGATCCCGCGTTCCTCTTCCAGGGAATAGAGACTCCGTTCCCGGAACGGGTGCGCTTCGGGGCGTTCCAGCCTCCCCGTTGCCGGCAAGGCTGAACGCAAGAATTGAGCGTCCCGTGGACTGCCGCGCATCGTCAGTGACCAGCGGATATTGGTGTGGAGGTGCTCAAGAACCCGGGCGTCCGGAATCGCCGTCGACAGGTTCTGGCACAGGAAGTAAAAGAAGGAGCCAAAGGATCGGGCCATGGTCAGGATGTCTGCCATGTTGTCCGCCTGCTGCTTCGTCAGGAAGAAATTCTGGGCCTCGTCCGCGCACCACAGGTACGTCACCGCCGGATTATTGGGCCGCGCAAATATGGCCTGACGGATGTCGGCGAGGACCAGCCCCTGCAGCAGGAGCCGCACTCCGCGCGTAATCGTCGCACCCGCACAGTTGACGAGTACGATCTTGCCCTCGTTCTGCAGGCTGCGGAAGTCCGGAGCGCGCGAACCGGCCAGTGCCAAGCGCACGCTCTCCGAGGCAAACAGTGCCTCCATGCGCGTGCGTAGGGCAGCAATAGTTTGCTTGCCCTCCGCGGCAAAGTAGCGCTGAAAGTACACCCGCACGGCAGGGTTCTTTGATCGCAGAAGCAACTTCTGGCGGAAGGTATCGTCGCCCAAGACACCTTCCAAATATGTGAGCGGCAGCTCGAACTCCGCGAGCAAGGTGAGTACATTCTTCAGGACATTACCGCCCCGAAGCGACAACTTCTCGCCGGCAGGCAGCAGTTCCCGCAATGTCTCCAAGCGGCTGGTGACGAAGAAGTCGATGTCCGTATACGCCCACGGCGCCAGGATGTTGTACGGGCTCAAGGCCTCGCGCGAGGAAAAGTCGATCACCACAATGCGTTCCCGCAGTTCCTCGCGTTCCCGGCCGCTCACCTCCGCCAGTCGCGTCGACAAGAGGTACAAAGCCCGGTCGAACAGCTCACCCTTGGCATCCAGCACGCCGAAACTCATCGTCTTCAGGCCCGGCAGCGATCGAATCAGGGTTGCGATCGGCAGCAGAGCAAACATGGTCTTGCCCGATCCCATGCCGCCCGTCGTCAGCCCGCAGGCGCCTACAAACTCCTGTAGTGGCACGCTGACTGGTTCACCCCAGTCTGTTTTGCCGAGCTCCACTTTCGGCCCGTGACTTGCCTTCAGTTTCCGTAGGACATCCCCGGTCGCGCGCCGCGAGGAGAGCTCCGGTTTCTTCTCCAATCCTTCCAGGTACTCCCGCGTCCGCCGACGCAGGTGCCTGCCTCGTACCCGATCGCGCATCCAAAGCGCAATCACGCCTCACCTCCGCTGCGCGGCATGAGGGGAGTCCGTTCAGCACCCTGTCTTCCGGTCTTCCGAATGATCCGGGGATGACGATATCTCCAAACGAGGTAGGCAATGACGCTTGAGAGCATCAACGCACCCAACAGCCTCACTGCATCCCAGGCTGACAGATGCACCGATGCAATCCAGCAACCAATGAGGTTGACCGCGATGCAGAGTGCCAACAGGCACAGGTACACTTTCACCAGAAACTTCACCGCTCGCTCAACGCCCTTTGCGATATCCATTTCGTCTCCTTGTAGGAAGCTCTGAATGGCTTCCTTACTACTGAAGACGACTGGAACGGGCAGGCTCTGACAGATTTGAAGGAAGAATTACTGGCAAAAGAAAAAGCGGACAGGGTTCGCGCGCCCTGCCCGCTTTACAGCTGAGGAATGTTGCGCCACATGGAGTACGTGCAAACTTTTGCTCCGGTCTTCGCGAAATACGCCAGCCAGAAATCCCGCAGCGAGTTCCAATCCCACCGACTTGCCCATCGCGTCCACTCCGAGCACGTATACCTCGACGCCCGCGAGGTCCGCGATCAGGCCCTCGTTGGCTACCTTGTCCAGCGTAGGTTGGGCCGGCACGCGGGTCAGTTTGGCCAAGTTAAGTGAGGACGTCTCGTGACGCATGTCGGAAAGGATGACGAGCACGTTGCGATGTCCAGCTCTTGGCTCGAATACTTGGGAGGTCATGACCAAAGCGCCAAGCAGATCTGTCTGCGAAAAATTCTGGACGAACACCTGCGAGCGTTTCTGCCAAGCGCCGACAAGTTGCTGGCGGGCACTCGCGATGCGCTCCTTGAAATATCCTTCATTGCCGTCGAGGCGCGCGGAGAGGAGCACATACGGCTCCGCAAAGCTGCGGTCGGTGATGCCGACCACGGTCACTCGCGAGCCGGCCGGAATTGAGGCGAGCAACTGACCAACCGAA
The DNA here is from genome assembly GCA_963735545.1 of uncultured Acidobacteriaceae bacterium. GTDB lineage: Bacteria > Acidobacteriota > Terriglobia > Terriglobales > Acidobacteriaceae > PALSA-270. The sequence goes on along the minus strand of CAVTLU010000022.1, from coordinate 50,341 downwards.
GCTACATTGCGCTGGAGTTCGGTCTTCTGGTCGAGACCACTCGCACCACCCACAGACGCCGTCAGATCAACCGCAACAACCAGATTCAGCGGCTCGGCCGCATAGACGCGCGACGCGCCTGCCGAGACCGCGAGGAAGAAGAAAGCCGCCGCGAACATCTTCGTAAACCGACTTCCTTTGACGCCGCGCAGCTGCGCTTCGTGGTAGTTGCGCCAGAACCGATTCACGAATTCCTGCGGCTCCTGCTCCCAAACTCCGATCTGCTGGATGAGATCAATTCTCCGCTGTTGGAGCGCCGCGTGTTTCTGCCGAAGTTCACCCGCATGGGCTGGCATTGCCACCCACAGGCGGCACGCCTGATGCAGCGCGAGTCCGGCGGCGATTTCCATGCCGACGGCGGAGAACATAGAGAAGATCGTCATGAAAAACCCCGTACGTTCGTAGAACGTGCTGGGGGCGGGTGGGGCGGCAGGCGTATCACCATCGATCACGACCGCGGCACTTGCCTGCGACACCTGTTCGACAAAAACCTGCGAACGAATGAAGGACAGCGACAACATGGCGATAAACGCCAATGCGCAGTCGCACACGACGAGCCCACGCATGAAGCGCTCCGAGTGCGACCAGCGACCGATCACTTCATGCACGCCGAACGGCAAGATTGCGGCGATCCCCAGCGCGACAACGTATTTCGTCGCGCCGGGCATCAATGGCTCAAGGGCGTATACAGCCGAGGCGAACCCCGCAACGCAAAGCCCGAAGGCGAAGACAAATAGGAACAGTGCGGTCAGCCGACGCTTGCGCAGGTCGCCCTCCGGCGGCAACTTGCTCTCCTTTTGCGCGACTTTCTCGAGTTCGTGTTCGACGCCGGTGAGATCCTGCTTTGCCGCCGCGATCTTGGGAGCGTTTGCGGCCTCCAGGCGTTGGCGTTCTGTGCTACAAATCCGACCGGCCCGGTCATCCATCTGCTCGATTCCGGCATAGCCTAGGTCGGAGGCAGTCTCTCCATGCATGTGCGATAATCCGTTGCCTGCGTGTCCGTTTCCGTGTCCGTTGCTCTCACTCATTGTTTTAGCCTCCATGGGGAAAAAATCCCGCTCACTTCAATAGACGGCAGCACCTGTTCACTTCTGATACGCACGCTTGCCCTAGTTCCCAGGCGGGGGATATAACCGAGAGTGCGAAAAGGTTAGCCGTATGCTCATACGCATATTATATGCATATGAGCATTCTCTAGGATACAGAAATTTCACATGACCACACCCAAGAGGCCAACAATCGACTGGAAGGCGGTTGGCAGGCGCTTGCGCGAACTGCGGGGCTTTGATCTGAACCAGGCGGAATTCGCTCGGCAGATTGGGGTCAGTCAGGGGCAACTTTCCCGCTACGAAAAGGGGAAGAGCGAGATCACCGCGGAGGTGTTGCTCCGGATCTCGCAGCGTTTCGGCAAGAGCATCGAATGGGTGTTGATAGGGAAATAGGAGAAGAACATTTCCTCAAATTGGTTTAGCCTTCACCTGCCTCAGGAGCGTTGAAGCATTATACGGATGGTCTCAGGTATTCCCGCGAACAGTTCTTTCCGGTGGCACCCGCTAAGGCAATCGTTGATAATATTTAGATCAGACTGGAGAGCGTCAATTTCTGTGGAATGATATTTCTCGGCACGAGCCTTTGCGCGTTCGTATTCCTCCTTTCTTGAAGATTCGATCCCTTTATCAAGTATCCAGTAGAGAGCCAGAGACACGGGCAACCCAACCAACAGAATGAGAAAACTCACTCCTGGGCCTGCGTCTGTGACTTTAGCAATTAATACCGAGCCGCCCAAATACGCGGGCCAAAATAGCCACCCGAGGTAAGCAGGAGACCCTTTGTCCGCCTCTTCCTTTTTGGCTTTAGCCTCGCGATCTAAGCTCGACCATTCTTCAGCTGCCGACTTTCTAGCTTTTTCTAGTCTTTGTGCTGTGGCTTTTTGGAGCGAGAGAAGCTCGTGTTCTAATACGCCAAACAGAGTCTGCTCCAGGCTCGCAGCATTTGCCACCAATTGAAGATAATCCGGTAGCATGTTGTTTTGATGTAATCGCCAGATTCCCTGTATTTCGCGGTCCATTGCGTCGCCCAATGGCAGCCAGCTCCGAGGGGCAACGGCGGTTTTAACCATCTCGTGAATCTGCAGAATACGCCGTGTCCGAGCATCTATGCGAAGTATGTAATCCTGCTCAGCTCTTATATCGTCTCGGACTTTCGGAACACGTCTCTGTGCTTCTTGCAGGTCACATATACTTCCTCTGGCCCAAATGGCTCGCAGCAATTCACATCCTTCAGACCCTCTAGGCGTCAGAGCAACCAACTGTTCCACCGTCCGTGCCGGATCGATTGCCCGAATCGATTGATAACTTTGTTTCAGTTGCTCGAATACCTGCTTCCCAAGATGGACACGCAATGCTTCTAGCAGTAAACTGCAATGACTCCTAACTGGTTCGAGTAATGGCTCGGTATCGACTCGAACTGCGTACTGCGAGTCCTGCCAAAGAACAAGTCTCAGTTCATCGAGTGCCTTATTCCTTAACTCTTCCGATTGTCGCGAGTCTGTCGCAGAATCCGCGCTCAGGCAGACGGAGTTCAGCGCATGCTCATAGTGTGCGATAAGCGAATTAGCACGCAGGTCAAGTGCAGACGTTGTGTGGTCGTAGGCCTCTTCGAACTTTGACAGTTGGCGGCATGCCATGCTTGCCCCGAGTTCACACTCGGCAGCAATCTCCGCGGAGTACGGCCGCGCGTACTTCGCGGCTTTTTCGTAGGCGGACCGAGCATCTTTCCATCTGTCGTCCCGAACATATATGGTGGCTAGTGCTCTATGGACTGTAAAGTCTCGATAATCGTGCTCTATAGATGTCGTCAGATCATCTAACGCCTCCTCGTACCACCCATTAGATAGCGCCTCAAAGCCTCTCCTCCGCAATTCCTTGGCCTGCGTTTCCAGCGGTCTCCGGAGGGTCTTGAGTATCTCTCTTAAATCATCTCGCACGAGCTCCAGTTGGCACAGAAGTTCGTCAAAGCCCCACTGAAACATACACCCCAAGGCATCGATGCCGCGTGAAACGTCGCCAATTGACGTAGTCAGTGCATCGAGGTCAGGCCCAACTCGCGAAAGCTGATCGCTCAGCATTTCCTGGCTGATAACGGTTCTGCCAGCAAGACTCAACTGTTCTCGATATTGCTCTTGAGCAACAGCATGAATGGCTGCTTGAAAATCCTGGGACTCTTCCAAGCGGCGGTCGATCCGATCGATGTTGATACGGATCTGCTCTCGTTCGGAACGTGCCAAAGACATTGTTATGCCCCGCCGAGAACGTCTCCCCGATACTGGGTCACAAAACAGAGCCAGAAGGTAAGGAGTGGGAATTTTCCTCCACCACTAAGAAAGAGTCAAGGCGCTCGTGCGTTTAGAGAATAATGTGGGTCACATCCAGCAGATTTCCAAATTTTCAAAGTGAACCTTTGCTTTCACTGTATACCGGCAATTCGCCAAAGACCGAAATGCAGCTTCACAATTGCACCGACGTTTCCCTTGACACTCTGGGGTGGCGCGGTACGCTGAAAGTGCAATGACTATGCACTTATGTTCAAGGAAGGAGGTCCAAATCCTGAAGAAATAAAAGTCGCAGACGCATCCCGCGCCTCTCTAGTCCCTGTTCCTAGAGCCGAGCTGGTGCCTGCAGAAATCAATGCAGAGGCGAACGAGTCTGCGGAGATTTTGAGCATGTTTCCAGAAACAACTCCGATCAATTTCCCAATTGTCTCCTATTTTCGAGAAAAAGGACCACGCGCGGTCTTCGCCGCCTATCAAAATATGTCAGAAGACGTTCGGCAAGACTTCAAGCAAGCTATGGCCGAAGGCAATCTCCAATCCGTAATCCACCATGTTGAAATGAACGACCCGATGAACCAGAAAGCCGAGAAATTAATGCATACCGGGAACGAGAGCGATCAGGATTTCACGCGAACTTTCGAAAAGGGCACTTTCCTGCTAGTCGACAGGGCTCGAAGGCTCGCCGTCAAACATCGAGCTCGTGCTCTCGAGTGGCAGAGGGCCGGTCTTATGCCACATATCGAGGAAGGCCTCCCTGGCTCAGCTGACGACACACCTGCTGTACGAGAAAGACTAGCGGAGATGCCGCTGGATATGCGCGACTTCTTAGAGAGAGTTCATCCGCAAATACGCAGAGGTGTCATGAGCGACGATGAAATGCTGAATACCCCCATGGAACAACTCATTAAAGACTTTCCCCGGCTCAGCCGTCGCATCGCCCGCGAGTTCATCATGCAAGCCAGGTCGACAAAATAAGTTCAGAGCAATTGGAGAGATTCACCATGACCCACAGGCGTTCCGGTGGCTATTTTGCCGTCCATAGAACGATGAGTTTGGTGGACAATGCGCAATAACTATCGACGGAGAGGCGCGATGGGCCATAGCGCCCCGATCCTCGCAAACTTCGAGGCTTTGCCGGAGCTTCTTACCGCGAGGGACCTCGAAGGCTTGCTACAGATTGACCGCAAAACGATTTATGCGTACGCGGACAAGGGACTCATCCCCTACACCCGGATCGAGTGGAATATCCGCTTCCCCAAGCACCAGGTGCTTCAGTGGCTGGAAGAGAAAAGCTTCCAGCCTGGATCGACGAATGGAAAGGGCGCCAAGCGCCAATGATTCTGGCTGGCCCAGGCCAGCCATCGCGCGGCGGGAATAACGAAGGCGGGCACCCGCCGCGCAGCTCAAAGAGAAAGCCCCGATGCCAGGATCGGGGCTTTCGCATTTTCCGCCGGATGGTCCGATATTGAAGTGAGTCCGACCCCTCTGGTCCCGAACCAGAGTCAAGTGCTTATTGAAATCTGTAGCGATTCTTCGTTACTAAGTGATTGTTGAATAAGTTGCGGAACGGTCGTTGTTTTTTGTTGAATTGGGCTGAACCGAAGTGCTTTCGCCGTCTCAGAATTGCCTACATTCTCCTGGCGAACCCCTTCATTGAGACAGTTTACGTGTCTACACTTGCCGTTAGTGAACCCACACGCGAAACAAATCCGGTGCTGCAGGTTGCCACGTTAGTTTGTTCGGTGTACTCATTCGCATAAATCTCCTCGCGCTTCAGCGTCTTGAAGAAGTTCTCGCAGCTTTCCTGGGGAGAATCTGTGGCCAGGCGATGCGATTCATAACGGCCCGTGTACTTTGCAGGTCCTGAGTCTCGGCGGAGCCCTCCATCTGCTCCAGTGTGTGCGCAGGGACTTAAGGTGTCTGTGATCCTGAGTTGTGAATCGCGCCGACAAATGATCCGGAAACTAGGTAGAGATTGCCCGCAGTATCGTTCACGGCTAGCCCATTAGTTCCCCAGCGGATGAAGCGGCCGAGCCGACTGATGCCATTTTGCACGGTAGAAATAGGAATCTTCGCAACCGGAACGAAGTGTGTCATGTCAAAAGCTTCAATTGTGTAGTTAGAATTCTCCTGAAATATGTATTGGCTGAGAATGAATACGGTATTGAGGGTTGAGTCAGGAGCCATTGGCCATCCGCCACCCACTTCAAAAATGCCGACGGGCAGACCACTAGACGGGTTGACCGCATGGAATCCGTCATCAGAGTACACGAGCCCGCTCCCCCTGTCATAATGGATGCGGCCTGGGTTCCAAAACACACCCTGATAATCTTGGTCAAGCACCACTCCTGAGGAGTTTACGCTGAGGGTGAAGAAGTCGAAGGTGGTGGTCTCTCCATTGGCCGCATAAAGGGCCGTAGCATCGGACCCCCACTGGATCGAACTGTAGGCATTGCCACCTGGAAATCCCCACCCTAGCGCGCTCGTGGGCCTTGGCGTGGAATCGTCGAAGATCGTAATTCCACCTTGCGCTTTCGGACTGACACCGAGAATGGCCTTCGAAATGGCGGTCGTGTGGGGCGCGGCATGCGCGACCTGAATGTCCAGTGCGGAGTATGGACCTTCGAAAGCATTACTGCCGAGCGAGAAGCTGATATCGGGGATCAGTCCCGGCAGAATGAAGCGTTGGACTGTGCCAGTTCCGTCCTCCCCCACGTAGAGAAATTGGCTGTCATCAGAAATCGCAAGCACATTGGGCTCACTGCCAGCGGCCTGGCAGCCCGTGATCGCCGCTGCTGTCGGGTTCAGAATGCAGACCTGGTTGGCGTGGGTGCTCGCTGAGCCGGGAACGGAAATGTATATGACATGGTTGATCGGGTCCCAGACCAAGTCATTCGTCACCTGATTCACGATCGCTGGCTGATAAAGGATCTGAAACGCGGCGGAATTGGAAGTTCCTCCGCCGGTGCCGCGATTGGAAACCGTCAACAAAGCGTAACCAGCCGCAGCAACATCAGAGGCGCTAATCTGCACTTCCAAAAAACCCTGAGCGTCCAGAGAACTCGACCTCGGAAGACCATTCCATTCGACTACGCTTGACGCACTGAAACTTCCGCCATTCACCTTGAGCGTGAATGCCGAGCTCCCAGCGGCAGCCGAGTTTGGATAAAGCGCCAGTATGGATGCAACGGTGTTGAAATTTTGAGAAACCACGGCGAACGGCAGAACATTTCGAACTCCCGCCACCAGGAACTGGAGTCGTCACGCTAATTGAGATTGAACTGGCAGTTCCCACATCGGAAGAACTAATTTGTGCTTGAAGCTCACCGCTAGACACGTATTCAGTCGGACGCGGACTCCCATTCCATTCAATTGTGGACTGAGACACAAAGCTGCTTCCGGTAACCGTCAACGTAAACCCATTCACTCCAGCCACTACTGTGCTTGGGCTCAAGGCGGTAATTGCAGGAGCGGGATTTGCAACGGCGGAGGCGTGGGCCTGCGTTCTGGAACTTGGATTAGGCCTCAGCCCGTGATGTCCAATGCCCTGCCAAGAAAGAGCCGCCTTAGGAGCCGGCTTTGCCTTCACAAGTGGACTAAAATACCGCCGGGGAGTTACTACAGGTGTGCCATCGGCGGCAACAAAGGGGCTATTCAGGACGTAGACGTAACCAGCATCGTCATTGAATGCGAGACCGTTCGTGCCCCACCGGATGAGGTGCTGAGGATTACCTCGAACGTTAGTTACCACAATCTCGGCAACGGGGACGAATGTTGTGAGGTCGAACGACGCGATGGCAAAGTTTCCAGTGCCGGACTGCGCTGCCGTCTGTCCCAAAAAAAAGGCGCGCTTGAGGGTGGAGTCCAAAGTCATCAAGCCAGACGCTGGGAAGGCGCCGACTCGCTGGCCGTTAGCCGGATTAATCACGCTTCCGTCGTCGCCATAAACAAGCTTCGTGCCGCTATCGTAGTGAATTGAGATAAAGAAGCTTGAAAACTCGTTCGGATAGTCTCCACTTTGAACCACACCGCCGGCGCTGGCTGTCAGGACATATAAGTCCAGACTGGCAACTTCGCCATTGTTCGCGTAAATGGTTGTATCTGATCCCCACTGCAGCGAGTCATATAAAGCGCCAGGAACGTCGGCAATTGTCGGCCGAAGGATTGCGTCATCATAGATTTCCACCCCGCCAAGCGCGGATACGCTTGTGTTGAAAACGCCACGGGAAACTGCTGTAGTATGCGCCAGACTTGGCGCCACCTGCAGGTCCATCGCGAAGGTCGGGCCGAATGTGGGAACCGCGCCGAGAGAGTACGTGATGTCCGGCACAAGGCCGGGTAACGTGAAGCGCTGCACCGAAGAAGCACCATCTAGAGCTGCGTAGAGATATTGATTGTCATCGGAGATTGCGAGTACGTCCGGTTCGCTGCCGGCAAACTGCGATGATTGGATACTTCCGGTAACCGGGTTCAAGGCCGCAACGGTGTTGCCATTTGATGCAGCAAGGCTGGGCACCGAGAGGTAGATCAGCTGATGCATCGGGTCCCAGACCAAATCATTCGCTCCCTGGCTTACAATCATGGGCACAGTGGCAATCGAAAAAAGCCGCGGCGACGATGCTCCTCCGCCCGGAGCCGGGTTCACCACCGCTACCTCGGCGAATCCCGATGCGGCAATGTCGGCTCCAGGAATCTGGGCTTCCAACTGAGTTCCCGACAGGTAGGTGGTCGGAAGAGCTGAGCCGTTCCACTGGATCGTAGACGTGGGTATGAAATTCGCGCCGCTTACGGTCAGGATAAATCCGGAACTTCCAGCATCGATTGAGGATGGGCTGAGGGACCCGAGCAATGGCATGGGATTGGAACTTGCACTAATTGCAAACTCTGCCGATCCTGAATTTCCGCCTCCGGGAGCAGGGTTAACAACGCTCACTGCGCCAGAACCTGCGGCAGCGATGTCAGCGGCGGTAATCTGCGCTTGCAATTCGGTACTTGAGGAAAAAGTTGTCGTTCGCGGACTCCCGTTCCATTGAACTGCTGATGAGGAGATAAAATTCTGTCCAGCGATTGTTAATGTAAACGCCGCTCCACCAACGTTCGCAGAGTTCGGATTGAGAGAAACGATGGCAGGTACGGGATTCCCGGAAGGTGGAGGCGGGCTGCCTCCCGAACCTCCAGAACCGCCGCCACCGCAAGCAGCCAGCAATTGCAAGAAGACAAGGCAGGCGAGCGCAAGAATCCCGCTAAGCGCGTTTACCTTCCCGCGGCAAGTCCGCGCGTGTCGAGATCGGTTTCGGAGCCCTAGTTTGGATGCGTCGCTCAACACAATCCTCCGACGGTTTCCTGCAAAGGACTGGGTGTTTGGGCGGGGACCCAGATTCGCGCGGAGCATACCTCGGGAAAGGATCACTCAATTCTTCAGTCTGTGTACCCCCACTGACCTGCCGCCTTCGGTCACGCAAGAATCCGGCAAAACTGCTTATTTCCCTCTCCGGTTTGAGCCGCGATGGGGGGCGCGAGGGACTAGAGATGGCGTCTGAATTCCTTTGTCCCTCGCTCAGCAATGTAATGCAAACATCCCGTCGCTATAGAAGAATCGTGGCCGACGGTTGGGTCGAATTGATGGTTGTGCCTTGACAACGCCTTCGCTCTCATCGAGGTCCACCCGCCCACCAGGTGTTCTTCACTTCTCCGTATACACGCCGTCGATCTCAAGCTTCAGAGTCCAATATCCAGTAAAACCTGGGCTTATTAGCACCCGCCTGCATCTAGGTATTGAAGTGCCCTCGCTCACAAAAACATCATAGACTCCGGGTGGGAGTGAAGCCTCATATCGTCCGGCCCGCGACATCTTCAGAACAAACGACTTCTCCGAACCGTTCTTGCGCACGAACCCGTACGCCTCGACGTACACATCACTGGCGGGCGTACTGTCAACGTCTCCCCAAGTCACAAGCACAACAAGCGTCCCATCCTTTCCCAGGGGTTGAGATGCATCTTGAGCCCTTCCACTCGCTAAAACAGCAAGTAGTAGCATGAGAACGCTCAAATATCTGATACGCGGAATGTTCATGACAATCTTCCCCTTTATCGGTCCGACGGTGCCTGTGTCGGCACAATTGTCCATCAACTATCTAACGGTACCCCCACAATGTCCCATAACTGTTTGGGTGTTATTGTCCGACTGCAATGTCGAAAAAGCATCGGACGGAATAAGACCAACCTTGTGGGCGAGTTCATGAAACAGGATGATTGATCGAGCCCCACTGGAACCGGGCTGGAATACACCTCCAACCGGAAGCCCGTTCGGGCCGCCGGGGTAAAAACGTCCATTAGGGCTCACATAAATAGGAGACGTGGGACTGGGCGAAGTCCAAGCGTCTGGGCCCGGAATGGGCCCGGGGTCTGGCGGTCCAAAAAGAATCGGAACACGACTCATAATATTCGCAGCGGATCCCTGACCCTGATTAAACCAGCTCGAGCAGTCATTCTTGCCTCTTAGCACACCAACGAGACTGCCACGCATATCCCACGGCTTGAAGGCTGGAATTAAGCTCTCTCCCCCTGAGACTTTGGTCGGCAACTCGAGAACCTCAGCTAGGTAGTCATCTACATAGTCAATGCTAATACTATTGTCGGCAGCGTAGGTGAGGGTTGCGAATCCGACGCCTGGGGTGTACGAAACATTGCAGTCCAGTACCGAGCACGGAACACCCGCACCGGAGCCCAGCAGCGACTGCGTCATGTCGCAGGAGGCGGGTGACCCGTCAATCATGCATGAAGTGCCTCCCCAACCATAAACACCCGAGAATAAATCGGTGAATCCCGTGTGCGACCCGTTGTCGCCCGCGCCGGAACATCCCACGCCGCCGCCTGCCATCAAGCCGCACATTTCCAAGCCCTGGGGGTCGACTGCCGCCAGTGGATTGTCATTGACATACGCATACCGGTTGAAACTCTGCGGATTGCTGAAATCCATCGGCCCCGGGTCGGGCGAGAGCCAGCGGCCCTGGTTGGAGCGATACTGGCGCTCCGGAAACCAGTAGGCGGTGTTGTTTATGGCTCCGTCGCCGCCTTCGCCCCACCCCAGGCTTTCCTGTCCTGCAAAACCCATGGGATACCCGTAGTTCGTGGTATAGGTTTCGCCAAACGGCGCGTGCGCCCCTCCGAGGGCATAGTTGCCTCCCGCGTAGCTATAGAAGGCGCGGATGGTTCCCAGCCAGTCCGCGAGTTGCACACCGGTTCCGCCACCATTTTGGCTTAGTTTCGAACCTCCGGGCAAGGGGAACTCAGAATATTGCGGGGTCTGTCCGATAGCCGACAGGTGAATGTTTCCCAGGTTCAAATAGGAGTACTGGTAGTAGATGCTATTGAATGACATCTCCACCATGTGGCCGAAGGCATCGTTAGTGAAATTCCAGGTCTGGGCGGGATAAACGGTCGCCACATTCTTGCCCTCGGCATCCCAGGTGTAGGTGTTGAAGGTGTCATTGAGCAGGTTGCCGTTGGCATCGTAGCTGGTGCCGCCCAGGGTATAGCGGTTGGTGCTCTGGCTGTAGCCGGGGTTCCAAATAAGGGACCCGTTCTTGGTGAGGTTGCCGAAGGGATCGTAGGTAAAAGTCTGCGACCACGCCGAGCCGCAGTTGGCGCTGGTCAGCCGGCTCAGATCGTCGGCGGCGTAGTTGCAGGTCTGGGTATCCGCAGTATAGAAGGGATCGGCAATAACTAGTTGTTTCAGGCTACCGTTAGGATTCCAGGTTAGCGTGCCCGATACCGTCCCGCCGTTCAGGGCTGCGCTGTATTGCGTCATGCGCCCGGTATTGGGATCGTAGGTATACGAGATGGGATAACAAGTGGCGCCAATGCAGCTCGTTTGTAGCTGCGTGGGCTGGCTGGCAGCGTTGTAAAGGATACTGGGCACTCTATAGCCGCCGTTGTTTATGGCAAATGGACGCCCCTCGCCATCTGGTGTGATGGTTACCTGGCCTTCGCTGAGGAACGGCCCAAACGTCTTCATCGTGCCGTTCTCCCAATAGCTCATGGGCACGTGATAGTAGCCGCCGGAGTGCGGCGTGGACTCATAGACATCGGTGGTCTCACCGCGGGCCGAGTAGCAGTATGCCAGATCGGTGATCTTGCTGCCGGAGGGACCGGTGTAGGCTTCCGCCAGACGCCCTAAAACGTTGGCCCCGGTGGGACAGCTAAACGTGGTCGTGTCGTAGACGAAGGTCTTGGGCGGAGTGTTGGCCGCATAAGGTCCGGAATAGGTAATGCTGGTTTGGCGATGAAGATCGTCATAACTGTAGCAGGTGATGTTGCCGACCGCATCCATGCGCTTTACCAGATCCCCGGCGTGGGACGGGCAGGTCGAATCGGTGTCGTAGGTGTACGCGGTGGTTCCGCTCTCGGGATTGGTTTCGGACACCACACGTCCCATAAAGTCGTAGAGGTAAACTCGGGTTTGACTGCTTTGAGTAATGGTAACGCGGTTGTAGCCGCCGGGGGAGATGTCATAGGTGTAGCCTGTCTTGTACCCATTGAAGCCGGTGTTTGTCTGGCCGCAGGCAACGTTGCCCGTTCCGCCGGTGATTTCGCAGACTGAGGTCAATCTGCCGAGCGCGTCGTATTCCAACTGCCTTTGTTTGACGTGCTCGACGCCTCCCGTTGGCGCGGGGCCGAGTTCTTGTAAAACATCGTTTTGATTGTAGGTATACTTGACATAGCCCGTATCGGCGTCCGTCACTTGGATCGCCCGGCCCAAGGCATCATACGAGGTCGTAGTGGCGGGACCTCCAGTGTTGGTTTGTCCTGCCGTGCCCATGTAGGGCATCGTGACCTTAAAGGGTCTACCGAAAATGTCATAACTTGTCTGGGTTGAGTCGTAGTTGGTGGCATGGTAGCCCTGTTGCCGCTGCGAGACGGTGGTCCGTCCGAACCCATCCATGGTGGAAAGCTGCTCGGAGATGGAATTGTTACCATTGAACACCATGGCGCTTTCCATGCTGGATGAAGTGCCAGTCACGTAGGTAAATGTGGTGGTAGCCGATGCTGGATCGGTAACCGAAATCGGGTGCCAGAAAAAAGGATCAGTGTAATAGGTGTTGGTGATCTTGCTGTTAGCGTCCGTTGAGGACGTAGCTACGGCGCCATCGCAGTTCCAGGTGGTCGATTTCGTTAGGCTGAGAGGCAGGCTCACAGAGGTAATGAACGAGCTGTTGCACGAGGCCGTCCCGGCTGCATAGTTGTAGGTGGTAATTGGGCCGTTGACTGTGCTGGACGTGCTGTAATCTGTGGAAGTGTGCAGCGTCCCGTTAGAGTTGTATGAGAACTGGTGATACAGCGTGGTGCCAGAGCTGTTCGTTTGAACCGCCACCGTTGTCACGTTGCCGTGCGAGTCATTGGTGTACGTAGTTTTTGATTTAATGGGGGCCGATGTTGTCCCATTAAAGACCGTAACAGTTTTTGGCCGGTTGACGATACCATTTCCCAGAGTGTCGTACACGATTTGCGTGCTCTGCGCAACTGTTGTAGGCGCGCTACTACTATAGGCGTACTGATCGATCTCGGTCGCTAAACCATAGGTATTGTAGACAGTCTTGCTCTTCGACTGCAGCCCACCGCTGGGGTACTGCAGCGTGACATCGGTCTCAGTTATTGGAGTAACTACGGATGCGGTCGGACAGTTTGACGTGGTGTTGTTGTAGCAGGTCACCGTGGTCAATAGGAGGTTAACAGGTTGTACAGAGCCCAGATAGGATTGACGCTGCGTTTCGTAGAAGTTATTGCTCGCCCCGATAGCTTTTTCGAAGCTGATGACGGTCTGATTCCTGGTAGGAGTGGTTGGGTCCTTCACCGTTGTCGCCCATGAATTTCCCGCGCCGGACCGGGTGTAGTCCCAAGTCCCCCCTGGATTTACGGTTCGCGATACAGCAAGAGTGCTGCCATCCGCGCACAGGATTCCCCCGTTGATACCGTTATAAAGGTAGCTAATCGTGCCACCGGTGGGAAGCGTTACAGAAGCCAAGCGTCCGGTCGTGTAGCCCGGAGGAAAACCGGGAGTCGCTTCGTAGGTAAAAGTGTAGCGATCCAGATGGACGCCGTCGTCATCCGGTAGTGTAATGCTGCTGACCAAGCTTACCCCAGGCAGATCAGCGTCATTAATGCCGCCACAGAGAAATTGTGTCTTAACGTGGTACAACGCGAAGTTCGCGTGGTATGACTTTGTCCCGCCGGGACCCGTATACGCGTACTGTATCGGACTGGTGGACGTTCCGGACCCAGTGACCGTCAGCGCAGGTGAGCCGCCCAGAGTGTCGGTGTAGACACCACTGGCGGCGGATATTTGGTTACCGTTGGAATCTGTGATCGTGAAGGATCCAACCGACGATGGCGGGGTCATGACAAACGACTCGTTGATGGTCGAGCCGTCCGGGGAATTCACGTAGCCTGCTGGGCTCTGACCGGCTGTGGTAATCGTGAGTACGAATCCAGAGTTATCGTAAGCTGTGGAGGCCGGCGGCAGTGTGGGCGGCTGTTGACCGTTGGGTGGGCAAAGGTTGCCGCCCGGCGAGCTAAAAAAGACCCAGTCGGTGCCGAACGGATGAGTTGTCCCGGAGGCGTCGTGATAGACGAAGTTGGTGTATTCCCATTTTGAGTACTGACTCTGGCCCATGATTCCACAAGCACCAGTGCTGAACACAACACCGTAGCTGACGACCGGAAAATTTCCGTATAAGTTCTGCCATCCCCAGTTGGTTACGTTCGTCCACGTCGGCTGCCCGTTCATTATTCCCGGAGACCAGATCGACGTGTCATAGGTCAGGGCATCACTCATGGAGAGGCCACGGCCTGCCTTTTGCAGGATTGGGATGGCGAAGTGCACATCTAGATTTCCGAGATTGATCGTGTCAAATGGACCGCCACCAAAAGAGCCCAAGGGCGGCGTGCCAGGCGTCACTTGCCCGTAAACGAGGCTGGCTGAAAGGAGCAGAAAGGCAAGTGCTGTCAGGATACATTTCGATGCGCGGTTCATGGTCTCTCCTCTCGCCTACTGAAGACTGAAGCTCGTGGCCGCCAAGCCGGTGTTGATAGCAACATTCGTGACGGTGATATCGAGAGCAACGCTGCCATTTAGAATTCGCTGGATGTGAAAGGGCACCTGCACTCCGCTGACGCTTTGGTAGCCGGCGAACAGAATTTCCACGGGAATGTCTACGCCCATGTTGTCGTCGGGATGGCCTTTGAAAGCAATTGCCAACGGCAGTAGCGAGACCGAATCGAGGTAAAAATCCATCGCGCTGAGGCGCCTTATAGCCAGCGAGCTTTGAGGGTCGAGCGCAAGCGCCTGCATCAACCGAAGATGTTGTGTGCTGGCACCCCGGTGTTTTTCCAGCCCAACATAGGAAAATACGAAGTGGGCGTTCGAGACTTGGGTCAAGGAAGAGAGTGCAGGGAAGAACCAGGCCGCATCGCTCCAGCAATTGTGCTGAGCAGATGCCTTCGGTGCGGCGGAATCGTTCGCCCATGAACCCGCCGGAACGCCGCTCGTGCTAGTACGAATTTCCGTGCGTGCTTTAGAGCCAAGAGTGAGATCGACGCGGCTCTCGGTGTTTCCTTTTGCTTGAAGCGTGGCGGTGCCTGTGAGGTTGTCGGACCCGGCGATCCAGATCACAGTGGAGTTCAATGTGACATCGGTTACCGAGACTCCCCCGGTCAGCGCGGCCACGGCCTGCGTCGCGAGCTTTATCGCTTGGGCGTCACTAGTTGAAGCGGTTTGGGCAAGAGACAGACATGAAGTCAGACACAACGACAATACAACTACAAGACGAGCCATATGCTTCTCCCAACCAATGCGTTTAGGTTCTGGGCCCTGCGGAAGGGATGAACAGAAATATCCCCGTCACGCAAATGCTGCGTTACGACAAGGCTTCGATAGCCTAGTTGGGGAAAGCAGCAATCAAGATGACAGACGGAACTGAGAATCCGTCGCCCCCCGGCGCATCCTGATCAACTGGTGCCGACGAAAATACGCGGCGCAAATACTAATGTCAAGTAAAAACTGGGTGAATAAAACTTCACCGCATGTCCTGACTGCGATGCCTCCTTCTCTGGTGACATCTCGAAGCGTGACCGTTCCCCCCTCAAAGAAACTGTCACTCGCAACCTAATTAGCGTGTTTCATGAAAGTCAATCAAAAACGTACTTTTGTGCGACTAGTCACATTCCGCAGTGATGTGCCTCACGAATTGCGGTTTCAAATGCGCGATCTGCTGACCATCAGCAAGACCAAAAGATCGAGGTATTGTGGAGTGCGTTAGCCGGGGACCTGTTTGGACAGCATACGCAGCGGCAGGTCTATAGACTTAGCGTATCGCGCGACCGCCAACGGGCTCATAACCTTTCTTTGCACCCGCACACCGGACAGGCATCGGCACTGGCATCGTAGTACACCTTGCAGCAAGCGCACGGTAGTCCGACGAGAATACTCTTGAGGTGCTCAGGCGGTTCGTTTGGCACGGCTCCCTGCCATGGTTGCCGGGAGCGTGCGGAGTGCCCGCGTGACTACTGACAGTCTCCATGTGTTCAATCCGCGCCATAACGTTGGCCATGGGTTGCACGTTGAATTGATAATCAATCGAGAATCTACTTTCCGTACCACCAGTCACGGTTCCCGGCGATGTGCCTCACACTCTCCTTGCCCATGCATGCTCGAGTTCGGAAGCTCGCGCTCTTTGTACCTCCCTTGTGTACGGCCCAACTGGGCCATTGACCGCGCGACCACTCAAGACTAGAAGAACTCAGACAGCAGTTGCACTACAAGGACTGCTCAAAACCTAAACGCCACTTCCTCTTTTGTTTTACAGCTCCATGTGGGTTCTTTTTGAGGTAGTTTTCCCAGGCACCAGTGTTGGAGTGGCTGGACCGCCATGTACCCGGAAGACTACTGGCTCCGGCGCACAAAACAAAGAGAGCAGGAGAAAACTCCCGCTCTCTTTTTGTTTTTGCTCGGATCACGAAAGTTTTATTTGTTCAACAACTCCAAGACCTCATCACTCGCCGCCATGACGAGATCCACGCGCCCGTTCCCGTCCGCGTCAAAAACCGCGATGCCTCCAATACCGGCGGAGACAGCAGCCCCGCCCGTCGCTGTAAAGACTGCATGTCCATTGTTGAGAAACGCCTGAATCACTGTGCTCGTGCTAGGGAACTGATTCGGATCGGACGGCCCGGTAAACGACAGATCGGGGATGTTGTCCCCGTTTAAGTCGCCCGCATTCACCAACCCCTGGGTAGCGCCGCTCGGATTCATCGCCGTGCTCACAATGCCGATGGGCCCGGTGAAGGAGCCGTCGCCTTTTCCGAGATAGATGAATACCGTTCTCGGGCCCGCCTTGGCCGCCAGATCCGGGTTGCCGTCCAGGTCAAAATCCGCCGCGACGAGAGAACCGCCGAGCGTCCCGCCCACCGTCGGGAGCGCCGGTTGCAGGGTAAAGCGTCCCGTGCCGTCGTTCACCCAGACCGTCAGCAGGTTTTGCCGCGCGTCTGCCACCGCCAGGTCCGGACTGCCGTCCCGATTGAAGTCCGCAGCGACGATGCCCGTGGCCTCCGAATTTGCACTAGCTGCGCATCCGAAGTCTGCGGGAGAGGCGAACGTGCCGTCTCCTTTGCCAAGGAAGACCGAGAATCCGGCGTGGCCCACGAGGAGATCGGCTCTCCCGTCGCCGTTCACGTCCGCAATCGCTAGCGCTCTTAGCTGCCCCATCCCTTGGCGACAGAGTGAGCCGAGCGAGTAAGAATACTGCCAGGACTGCGTAAAGCCGCCTTGGCCATTTCCCAGAAACACCGCGACTTCGCTGAGCCCGATACCTATTGGTAAGGTCACGAAGGCAAGATCCGTCTTGCCGTCGCCGTTGAAGTCTCCCGCGATGACGTTCTTCGCCTGCAGCGACAAATCGGGCGGGAAGGAGAACGAGCCTCTGCCGTCTCCCAGTCCGAAATGGACATTCAGCGGTAACAGGTCCGTAACCGCGATGTCCACTATCGCGCCGCTGTCGAAATTCCCGACGGCCATCGCTCCTGGCTCCTGCCATGGCGCAGGGATTGTTTGCAGCATGAAGGAGACAGTCCCGCCGGTCCCGGTGATGGTGAAAGGCAGGCCCGCGGAGGTGCCTCCACCGGGCATCGGCGTAGACACGCTCACCTGCACGATTCCCTTGATGGCAATGTCCGCGGCGGAAATCGCAGCCCGCACCTGCGTACTGCTCACGAATGTGGTGCTCCGGGACTGCCCGCTCCAACTTACCGTCGAGGTTGCGATAAAGTTTGTGCCGTTGACCGTCAGGGTGAACGCGGCCCCTCCGGCTGCCACACTTGTGGGCGAAATTGACGCAATATGCGGTGCGGGATTCGCCGGTGCGCTGATGGTGAAGGTAGCGGCACCGGACATGCCGCCACCCGGCGACGGATTGAAGACCGTAACTTGGGCTGCGCCTGCTGAGGGAATATCACTTGCCGCGATCGCGGCCTGCACTTGGGTGCTCGTCTGAAACGTCGTCGCGCGATCCTGTCCGTTCCACCGCACCACCGAGCCGGCCAAGAAGTTAGAGCCGCTGACCGTGAGCGTGAACGACTGCCCCTCCAGCAGGTGCCGTGGTCGGTGAGATCGACGTTACGGACGGAACAGGGTTTTGCGCCGGTGGCGGGGGCGAACTCTGCCCGCTTCCACCACCCCCTCCGCCACAACTGCCGAGAAAGACCCCGCTGATTGCAAGATACAACCCGATCGACCGAACGCTAAATCTCATGGAATACCTCCCTGCCCCTGCCCAGAACACGGAAAGGGAATCCTGTATATCCCATCATGGGATATTTAGCAATATCCTTTTTTGGGATACCCAGGGGCTAACCGCTATGAAGGGCTTCTAGGTCGAAGAGGAAGAAGCCCTGAAATCCAGCGACTACCGAAGGAAATATCGCCAGTTTATCGCCCGCCTGCGCCAGGCGCGGGAAGATGCCGGTCTAACCCAGGTTCAGGCCGCCCAGAAGATGGGTCGGCCTCAATCGTTCATTTCCAAATGCGAATCCGGCGAGCGCCGGGTGGACGTGGTGGAACTACAGGAATTTGCCAGGATGTATGGAAAGGATGTGGAGTTCTTTCTTGTGTGAGAAGGGACTCATCCCCTATACCCGGATCGAGTCGAACATCCGCTTCCCCAAGCACCAGGTGCTTGAGTGGCTGGAAGAGCGCAGTTTCCAGCCTGGATCGACGAATGGAAAGGGCGCCAAGCGCCGATGACTCTGGCTGGCCAAAGTCAGCCATCACGCGGCGGCCGGACTATAACAATCCGCCCGCATGCGCAGCCCAAAGAGAAAGCCCCGATACCAGTGATCGGGGCTTTCTCGTAACGCCAAAGGTAGTTTTCCGTACGATCACGTCAGTCGTCACATTTGTCATCGTTGTCGCGCGGTACGTACACCTTGCCAGCTACCGTCGTCGAGTTACCGGAGTGGTCCGTCACTCGATACGTAACGGTATATACGCGCCTCACTCCTTTGGCAGGTTGCCTGGCCCGCAGTGAGAACGAACGGTCATCAGTTCCGAACGCGGCACCTTGGATGTCGCTCACATCGTCGGCCGGATCGTTGCTCTTGATCGAAACGAGACTTACTGTCGGATTCGGGTCACATTGGTCTTGAACAAGCAGGGTTACCTTGATGGGGATTAACTGGCCGTTCGCGGGCCAGAGCAACCTTGGCGATACGGATAGTATCGCGAACGGTTTTGTGGTGTCCCGGACCGTAACGTGAGTTTGGGTCGATGCCACAGCGCCTGCCGAATCGGTAACTGTCAGACTGTAGGCCTGCGTTCCCAAAGCTGCGACGACTTTGGCGATCGGAGTCTTACCAAACACGTTGCCTTGTGCGTCTGTCCATTGATAGGCCAGTTTGTCCCCGTCAGGATCCTTGGATCCAGAACCGTTAAGCGTGGTAGGCGTTCCACTCGGAGCCCTGCACTCCAGAGTCTGGTCTGGCCCTGCGTTCGCCATGGGGGCCGAGTTCACATGAGGATGGAAGCCCTTGGCTGGGATATCCTGGATCTTCATGTTTTTCGCAAAGGTCGTCGTGACTCCGTTCTGAGTCTGCGTGATCGTAAATGTATCGGTCGGGAGCGCGCCTGGTTTTGGAAAAGCCTTGACGGTATATTGTCCACCGATTGGATAAGGTATAAGTATGGTAGCCGTTTCGTGTCCGCTGTCCTCGACGACTTTCATATAAGAGGCTCCGGGAATACCCGTAAAGGTCGGCCCGATCCTAGTCGTGTCCGGTGCGATCACATCGATATCCACCGGAGAGAGCACGCGAAACATGGTGCAGTTCGAGTCCAGAGCACAGAGGATCGTAGGGAAGTCATTCCCCTGCCCCATGTGGGTCTGGTTCGTAGTCAAGGTCCTTATGGAAGCAGTTCCCCTAACTATCGCATCGGCTTGAGCCAGGTCCGCGCTTGATCGGGGCACGAGCCCGTCCCACTGTGCCGAGTGGCAGTCGTCTTGACCTCCATTGCGTTCGCCGTCAGGTAGAGGCCAGTCATTGTTTGTCGACACTCCCAGCGCCGATGTGTACCTAATGCCACTTGGTATCTGCTTGCCGCTCAGATCTTGCAAGAACGTTTGCCCATCTGCGGGCCTGCCAGGATAGTACGGGGAATCGGGGTTGGTTCCGGCGCATTTGAACCTGGCGTCGAGCGCCCCGCTGGACTGGCTAAAGTGCAGGCAAATAGGATCAGCGCCGTCAACGCAAAATGAATGCCGATTCGCGTTGAACACAGCATCCACATCCGCACCGCGATGGGGCGTCCCATACGTAATAAGTTCTGCAACCCGTTGAGTTGCACCGGCAAATCGAGTGAGGAAGTCGCGAGCTGCTAACCCTCCAGTGCTGTGCGCGACGATCGAGACCTGGGTGGGTATCGCGAGGTTAGGATACAAGAATGCAATGAAACGGCTGACCTCATCGCCCTGGTGCGCCAAGCCCAGTTTGTCACTGTAGTCGGCCACGACGTTACCAAATGTGGCGGTGAAGACGTCTCCATCATGGGGGATGCCCTGGTCATCGTGACACTGAAGCGGATCGAACGCCAGAGTAGTTGAATACCGGGCAGACGCCTTGCTGATTCACATGCGTTGATTCGAGTTCGTCGCCGACATGATAGAGCTGCCCGCCGTATCTCCAACTAAGCGTATTCTTCATAAAACTCAGTGTTGAGTAAAAGGAACCACTCGATGTGAAACTGCCATCGCCTGTAAAGCCGTGCAGGAAAAGGATTGGATGGGGCGGGTGTGTGGGATAGCTCCCAATCCGGGGGCTATTTGGACACGCCACCGTGGGGGCAGACGCGGTGCTTACCATCCCGGTCCGCACAGCAGTCAGGGTTATCCGATAGCAGGCATTATTCTGGATTCCGGTACCATCAGGCAAGGTGGTCAAGAGGCAGGATGGCGCCTGCTGTGGAGAGGGAGGCTGGCAACTGAGTGTGCCAACATTTTGGTAAGTCACACCTACCCCCGCGGCGAACATTGATGTCGACTCGGAGTTGAGCGAAGACGTGCTCGTGGCTTGCTCGACACTTGCCCGATACTCGTCAACTGGGTTTGTCGAGGGATCCCAGCGTAAGTAGATGGAACCGTTACCCACCACGGCTGAAAGATTTTGCGGGGCTGGCGGAATCACTTGAATCGTGAGGACGCCTTGTTTCGTGGCCAATTGTCTATCAGGGTTCGTTATGGTAATGTCGTAGGTTCCTGCGTTTGCAGTTGAATTAACGGTTGCATTGCCCTGGATGAACGTCGGCGTCACAACGAGACTGCCAGAGTCAACGGTTATGCTTTGTCCGCCGCTGAACGAGACCGTCGCCCCCTGCTGAAAGTTCTGGCCAGCAATGGTGAAAAGGTAGATGTGTTCGCCCGTAACACCTGTGGTCGGAGCGAACGAAGTGATTATTGGCGCCGGCAGAACCACGATGGGAGTGTATGTACCAACAAAAGAGATTGACCCACCTGCCGTCAATACCTGCAACGCAGCGGTAGGAGTCCCATAACCAGTCACTGGGGAAAACGCGATCGAATAGGTTCCGACCGGTGCGTTCAAGAACGTAGCTCTTATACCGCTTCCCGAGAGCGAAGCCGGACCTGTGATAACAAATCCCGCCGCTGCTACATTGGTGGACACGGAAATCGTTCCGGTCTGGCTAGGTACCGCGACTGTTGGCATCTTTGTAATGAACGCGTCTGTCGGATAGTAGTACCCACCGCTGTGGTTTACACTCTGAGGCGCTCCGATGGTGGCCGGAAAGTCGAATGAAGCCGTTGTACCAACCACATACACGTTACTGTCCTGGTCGAGCGCCAGTCCGAAAGCCTGGTCCGCGTTGCTGCCGCCCAGAAAAGTCGAATACGGCAGACTGTCGCCTTGAGGTCCAAGTACCGACACAAAGGCGTCAGTATTGCCGGCGTAAGAAGTTTGGATAGCCCCATCCGTTGTGGGAAAGTCCAAGGACACTGTGTCTCCCGTAATGTAAGCCCGTCCAGTCGCATCCACCGCGATCCCACGTCCCGCACTTGACGAGCTCCCGCCGAGATAGGTGGAATATACAAATCCCGAACCGGCTTGGTTAATCTTCGTTACGAAAGCAGAATCAGTGCCGGCGGTACAAGCCCGGCACGTGCTTTGAAAAGCCCCAGTGGTCACAGGGAAGTCCGCCGAAAAGCTATAACCAGTGACGTAAGCGCTATTAGTAGAATCTAGGGCTACCGCTAAGGCCCAGTCGGCATTGCCACCGCCCAGGCATCCGGAATACATGAGCTTGGCACCGTCTGCAGTCAGCTTGGTGACGAAGGCATCTTGCGCATCTACGCTTCCCGGCGGATTGCAAGCCGTCCGAAACGAACCAGCTGTTGTGGGAAAATCCGCAGAGTAGGTACCGCCCACGACGTAGGTCTCCCCTGCTTTATCTACAGCGATTCCGTAACCTGCCTCACCTCCACTACCGCCCAGATACGTGGAATAAACTAAAGCTGATCCGGTCGTGTTCACCTTGGACACAAAAGCGGCATCACATCCACGTGCTGGAGGGCATGTCTCCTGAAATGCCCCAGGCGTAGTTGGAGTGTTCGTTCCCGCGGCTCCTGTAATGTAAGCGTTTCCCGCCGCATCGATCGAGATTGCCTCCCCGACCACACTTCCTATATAGGTCGAATACACTAAAGACGCTCCCGTCGGATCGAGCTTTACCGCAAACGCCTCGGTAACGGCGGCCGGATTGCATCCGGCGCATGTGCGAAATGCTCCAGGCGTTGATGGGAAATCCGCAGAGAGCGTCGAGCCCGTTACAAACGCATTTCCGTTAGCATCGACTGCGATTCCCTGACCATAATCGTTGTTACTGCCGCCCAAATATGTCGAATAGACAAACGCCGTTCCCGACGAATTAATTTTGGTTACGAATACGTCGTACGAACCACCTAAGCTCGGCTGCGTCGCGCCCGTCGTCACCGGAAAGTCGACTGATGCTGTTTGGCCCGTCACGTATGCGTTTCCACCGCTATCGACCGCAATGGCACTTCCAAACTCGGCGCTGCTGCCTCCAAGAAAAGTCGAATAACTGAGAATGGGATCTATAACGAGAGCTTTCGTTTTGTCGTAGGCACCGATCTCGAATCGAACTTCATGCCCATGCGCGGCATAGTGACCATCGACGCTGCGCCTTTGAGTTGCAGCTCCGCCCTGAGGCGAAATGATCTGATAAACGATCGGCTTAGAGAATCGAATCTGATTGCCGGCCGCCTTCACCAGCAGATCTCCGTCGTTCTCAATCCGGATGAAATGGGAACCCCGAAAGTCCAGACGGATGGAGTGCGGATCGGCTCCTGGCTTCACATTGAAGTCACACTCCAACTTGCTTTGATTTCCGTAGTAAACCAAATCAATCCCGGGGTAGATATCTGAGTACCGTGCCTTCGCAAACGTCGGCACATTATGCCGCCATCTCTTCGGATCGTTACCAATAAGATAATTGGTTTTCCCGGGCAGTTTGTCCATGCCCTGTACAACTACGCTGGGATTCGCTCCAGCTAGTGTCATTTCCAAGGGTGGTGCTCCGTTTTTGGCTGCGGCCACACCTCGCACCCACAGGCCATCGTGGGAGAAATACACCACACGACTCGTCGTCCGTGAAATGAACTCTACCTTTGGCTGTGCCTGTCCCTCGTTGATCTCAAAGCTCAGCGGTAGGTTGCCGTATCGCTCAATCGCTTGAGTCCGTGCCTCCGTAGGGAGACTTGCCATCGCCGGCGCAGCGGTGATCGGACCTGCGCGCTTCTGCTTGTGTACGTCAGAATTCTGGGCCTGTGCTGGACCGAACCAAGAGACGGATAGCAAGCTCACGAGAATTGATGTGCTGATTCTTCGCATCACCGGATCATCTCCCTTTCGCAAGTCGTGGCCGGTAAACACTTGCGGTGTCAAAGTTGGGTAAGGGACACCGATGCCCAAGCGAGGGCGTACCGACCTCATTCGTCGAACCGGACGCATTTATCCTGGGGCCTTCGTGGAAAGCTCAGGGAAAGTGGACGACCGAGCGTCATCCAGGGAGCTACCAACGCAAAAGCGACGAAACAATAGCAGAGGTCTTACTCATTTGCAATAGAGATGTGTGACATAAAATACGTGACTACTCAACGCTATGCGGTTCTGGATAGACCGTCACTGGCAAGGCCTGCCGACGTTTGTACTTGGGGAAGAGTCCGGTATTTATCGTTGACTTCCCGCTTCCCCGAACACACCCGGCTATAAGCAGTCGTCGGTAAACCCTTCCCAAGTCCAGGACGGAGTCCCAACGACAGAAGCGGCGAGAAAATGCCGATTTAAGTTTGATACGCGAACCTACGCCGCCCTTTCAAGTCCGACATTCCACTCTCGGGTAATTGTTGTTACATCCTCGCTCTTGGGCCATCGAACTACAAAGTCGGCGCCCCAGAAGCTGTCAGGCATTTCGAGCAGGTCTTTCGACGGCCGGATTAATGTTAGCCTGTCATCCTTCAGAGGCCTGACCTGATCGTCCGAGAAGCCGGTCAGTTCTAAGGATAACCCGCCGGCAGATGAATCGCGGATTCCAGCCGCGAGAGGCTGACCTTTCCACATCACCTGTACTGAGCATGCATCCGCGCAGGGTTGGCGCGTCCAGCTCCGAGATTCCTTTAGGTCTGACAGACCTCGGTAAACCTCCTTGAACCAGGATCGGCGTCGCTGGAACATCCTTCCGCCGATAAGGACTTTGTTCCTTTCCCGAGCCTCGATATGAAACATATCTACCGTGGATGTTCGCCAAAGCTTATCAAAGTGATCCTTAAGAATCTTGAATGGTTCTCCCCCAGACTGAAATCGCAAGACTGGAAGGAATGGACCGAGTGTAGGATCAGCGCCCGTCTCCCTGCTCTTGCCAAAGGAGTACGGCTGAAAATAAATAACTCCGTCAGCAATCACCAACCAGCAATTCGGATTATGCGCATAGTATTTGGCCTTGTGCTGCAGTTCGGAAGCGTGCCTCTTCAACACTTTCAGAGACGTGTCAAAATCTTGGTACAAGCGTTGAACAAACAAAAATGGTAAGTCCGGCTGGTCGTACCTACCGTAGCCGACGATCCGTCTTACATTGTCAGAAGTCGTCTCAAGGAACGTCCGAAAAACCGCCGGACTCCGAAACGGGTCAAGAAGCAAAATTCTGAAGTCTTTTGGACGCGCGGTTGAAGGCCGATCCAAGACACTTTCGACTAGATCCGAAAATGGAATCGCGCCAGCAAACGAAATTCCTAGCAGGCACACCGTATCCACAGCATCTTTCACAGCAACTTTTACTTCTTTGCAAAGGCCGGGATCGAGACGGTTATTGTAGATGCCGCTTAAGTTGCAATCCTTGGCTGCACGTACCAGATCGTTTCCGACCAGCTTTTGGATCGTTCTCCAAAGGACATAACGTTCGATTAAATGAACGCCGAAAACAACTGTCAAGGCGAGAAAGACTTCGTTCAAGGTCCCGGGTTTCGGTACCAAGACCAGGAGTGCAGCGCAAAGGAGAAATGCGAACACCGCGATAAACTGATAGAGAAGTTCCCGCTGCTTTTCTGTCATGGTTCAAGCGCCTCGTACACAACTGTCATCTATTTCAAAGCACCGCGAGTTCGAAGAGTGTGGATAATAGTCTGAATTGCAACGATCAGTCAATTGTCATCAGGAGGTTGGTGGCCGACCTTAGCATCCCGACCGCAGGGGCGAAGGTGCCGGCAGCGAGTTAGCAGCTTAGTAACAAAGCTCAGGGTAAGTGTGTCGGGCGGTTTCCCTTGACTTCCCCTTCCCAGAGGAGCAAAATTCCGCCCAACATCGCACGGGGCGTGCGCATTCTCCGATTTGTCTTTGTCTTCCCTAGCCTTCCGCGCGATAAAGGCTTTAGACCCTTCGCGTAGTCGGTATCGAACCCAATCGCAAGAAATAGAGACTTACCATCACCCTGTTTTAGGCCGAACGAACCCAATCGGGAATTCAAATACTGGTAGCTAGCTCACTCCGCTTCCTTGTTTGGAGGGCGCGATGAAATCCGCTGGACTTCTTTTCTTCCTGATTGTCCTTCCGTTGCCTGTTGCGTTCGCGGCAACCAGCTATTGCTCCGGCAGTGGCTGCGATCCTTCGGACGGTCTGTACGTTGCCCCATACACCCAGAATTTCACGCCCGGCGGCAGTTATTCCCCAGATGCAACGACTGCGTTTGCACATCTAACCTGGAGCAACTGGCCTGACACGATCCATTGGGCTATCTCCTATCACGGTCCAGCCGTCGGTTCTATGACTGGAATCGTCGGTTTTGGCTTCGGGTCTGGCTGCGCAGGGTCAACCAGTTTTGACGGCATATGTTACTCGAATTCAGGCCCTGTGCTTGGCGGCGTTTCTCCAGGCGAACTGGTCTGCATCGTCATTGACAGCAGTGCCTCGGAGGCCGTAGATGCCTGGGGAAAATTCATGACCCAAGGCGCCGCATTGCCTTCTTCGGCATATCCCGGCTTCGCCGTTTGTTGGCGCTACGCCCCACCGACCCCGCGCGCGTGGCTGGGCAGCTCTACCATGAGTAATTTGTTTTTCACAATCGGAGGCGGAACCTGCAGCGGCGCGGGTTGTGCTCAGTTTGGCGGAAACGAAACGCCCGCTGTTGAAGTGTATGACGCGAGCTCCGGTAGCTGGTCAATAAGGTCACCTTTGTCGAGCCCCCGCTTTGGGCTGTCGGCCGCTACGGCTAACGGATTTATATTCGCTATCGGCGGCACCGTTGCTTCATCCTCTAGTGCACTCGCTACACTCGAAGCCTACGATCCGGGCACGAACACGTGGTCGAGGAAAACAGATATGCCCACTGCCCGATGGAAATTGACAGCGTCTGCCGTCAACGGAATCGTCTATGCCATCGGTGGCGGACCAGGCGGCAATCAGTGTCAGTCGACCAACGCGAACGAATCGTATGATCCAGCTTCGGATATTTGGACTGCTAGGTCCCCAATGCCGACCCCAAGGTGGGGTGCCGCAAGCGATGTCCTCAATGGCGCGATATATGTTGTCGGGGGGTCGCTCCAATGCCCACAGTCTATCGTGACGCCCACTGGCACCCTGGAGGCGTACAACCCCACCACCGATAGTTGGGTTTCGGCCACGTCAATGCCGACGGCACGTTGGGACCTTGCTGCAGTTGCGGTCGGGGGGAAGTTGTACGCGATTGGTGGTTGGGACCCGATAAGCCAAACTCCCTTATCAGTTGTTGAGGTGTATGACCCCAGCACAAACGCTTGGACTACGAAGTCTCCGATGCCGACTGCTCGCACCGGCCTAGTTGCGGGCGATGTGAACGGCAAAATATACGTGTTTGGTGGGAACGACGGTTTCAAGCCGCTGTTTACTCTCGAAGTTTATGATCCCGTAACCGACACCTGGAGCACGCCCTCGCTGTTGGGAACCACCAATCCGCCATCGACCACTTCAATATCTCCTGCCTCTGGGAGTCAGGGACAAACCATCACCAACTTCACCGTTGCTGGCACGAACTTCGACCTGAATGCCACCCTTTCCTCCAGTGGCAGCGGGATCACGGTGAATTCGTACACTTCACGAACGGCGACGCAGATTATCGCGAGCATCACGATTGGGAGTACGGTCCCACCAGGCACCTACGACGTGGTTGTCACGAATCCAAGCGGGCAAATGGGGATTTTGCGTGCGGCTCTTTCCGTCATGCTGCCGCCCCCGATTCTTACGTCTGTGTCCCCGGGCGCCGGCAGCCAAAGCGAAGTTATCCAGAACTTCACGGCGACTGGACAGAACTTTGATAGCAATTCAACTCTTTTGTTCGGTAGTAACGACGTCGTGGTTAGTTCGTACGTCTCTCGAGCTGCTACTAAAATTATTGCGAGGGTCGTAATCGCTGCAAATGCGACATTAGGTCTCCGTAATGTCACCGTCACGAATTCCGATTCCCAAAGCGCCACCCTGAACGCTCCATTTCACGTTCTGGCTACTCTCAACACCCAAATATGGCATAAGCTCACTGGCCCATGGAGCTCTGGTTGCGACAAAACGTTTGGCGCAATTGCGATCAATCCCGTGAACCCCTCTATCGTTTATGTAGGCAGTTCGGATGACATTAACGGATGCGGCGTTTTTAGGTCTACCGACGGGGGGAATACCTGGACCGCCGCTAACTCTGGACTGCCAATAATCAATATAATTGTAAGTCAGCATTACCCGCCTATATCCGTGTTGAGTATTTCTCGGAAGTTGCCGAGCGTCCTCTATGCGGGGATTTTTCAAGAATCGACCAACGGAACCGTTTTCGTGACTTTGAACGGTGGAAAAACGTGGTCAAACGCCAGTGGTGTTCTGTCGCCAATTTTGAACCTACCAACAATCAAAGCTCCCGTTCTTTCTATAGCAATCAACCCCCAGAATCCTGCCAACGTCGTCATTGGGCTAGTTGGCAGCGGCGTATACAAAACGAGCACAGCAGGTGTTACCTGGTCGCAAATTAAAGCAGGTACGGTGGCGCAAGGCGCAACGGATTATTTTTCGACTGTTCGAATGGCACCTTCCGACCCGAAAACGATCTACATTGCGGGATATACAGAGTACCTGGGGAGTTCTTTACCGTGCTCGTTTGAGGCTGCAGGTTGCATCGATGTCGCTGGTGTGCTAACCATTAGGCCTTCAGTCAGTCATGATGGTGGAAGCACCTGGACATATATCTCTGACCCGGCGATGCTAGGCTGCCCGCTTCCCTTACATCCTTCTTTTCCAGCTCTTGTAACCGATATTGCCGTCGATACGCTCAATAAAAACGCCCTATACGCGTCCACGATATCGTACATAGATCCCTCGTCCATTTGCGCGATTCCGAATGGTGGCGCGTTTTCGTCGCTAAACGGTGGAAATTCATGGACTCCAATTAACGATATAGGGATTACGAACTTGTCGCTCTTCCCAATCTATCGCCTGTTTTTGGCGCCTAACGCTAGCAATACGCTGTTGGCCGTCACGGGGTTTTCGGGTATTGTTCTCTCTCCGGACATGGGGGGCCATTGGATATCTGTAGGGCAGCGGAATATTCCATATCCATCCTTCATCCGAAATGCCGCAATGACAAATACAAGGATCTACGCCCTAACTTCGAGGGGCATTTTTGTCATCGGAAGATAATCAGCGATGGGCGATAAAAACTCTCAGTAGGTAGAGGACACCGTTCGCAAATGAAGGTAGAAAAAGTGATCCAACGGCGAGTAGCGACAGGATGGTTAGAGCCTGGAGCATGTGTACTGCCCACCGCGGCCTATGGTCCCGACGCTGCGGGTGAAAATCGGAAATCAGTTGCCTTGCCTTACTTGCGTCGGCAGCAGCAACAAAAACCGTGTACGCAAGCAGCTGCGGCATTGTTCCGCCAACAGGGAACATGCCGCCGAGCGGCGGTCCTGACGAAGATGGCTGCAGCTTGCAGTCGATTCCGGCGCGGCGAAGATAGCTCCTTACACGCTCTGCCTCCGTTTCGTTGCGCGCCGCATACACCGGAATGAACTCCATATAAATGTGGTTTACTAGTCTACTTTCATTGTATGCATCGCTCATGAGCCGTCAACGCAAAGCTTCGCTTTCCATCGGCTTTGTGCCTTGTCTACGTTTTTTGGAGGTAACGACTTTTAGCTCCTCGCCCTCTTAGCAGGGTAGCGACCACCCCGTCCATTCAAGGTCCCCGATTTCCTTAACACCGCCTCTCGGCAGGTGTTCCTTTGTCGTTTCTCCCTCCGGCGCTCCACCTTGACCGGGCGGGGGACCCCGCTCGCTTCCCTTGGAGCGTGGCGAGTCGCCAGCCCGACCACCACACACTAAAAGCTAAGGCTGGGTTTATACACTCTATGACGCACACATGCGTTCATCGGCAGAGGCAGGAATTCAATGCCGACTGCATCTTCTGCCAAGAAATACAGCAGAAGGAAGGGGAGGCCCTCAATGCCTCCGAGGAGCTTTTCGGAGAAGAAATCTACTCCTACGGGGACGCGCAAGCGCTTGAGGATGGATTTCTCGTCGAGCTCTACATGCCGGCGAGGTTTCAGGAAAGCCCGATCAACCGCATGAGCCGGCACCTGTTTGATGACCTTGAGCCCTTTGTGGAGGCCCAGGCGTCCCGCTTCAATGGAGACGTTAGCCGGGCACTGGCATCTATCCTCCGCACAAAGTGCTCCTTCTCCGAGGGTAGTCCGGATAACACTGGGGAAATTGGCGATATCTGCCGGATACCGCCGAACCTGTGGCTGGTCCGCAACGAAGTTGGCGGCTGGACCGCCATGTACCCGGAAGACTACTGAGTCCGACGAGCAAAAAAGAGAGCGGGAATAAATCCTCCCCGCTCTCTTTTCTTTTTGCTCGCTCGAAACTTACGCTGCCTTCTTCCCCTGCTTCGCCTTCCACTTCGCCCAGCGCGCCCGCTGTGCCACCGCGATCTTCCGCCGCGCGGCAGCCGACATTGTCCGACGCTTTGGCGCACCAAGCCCATTGGAGCCGCCGAGTTTTCGTAACACCGCAATCACTTGATCCAACCGCTTCATCTGCGTTGCCATCCGACTTCGTTCCTGTTGCAAATCCTTCACTGTACCGGCGAGATTCGCCATAGAGTTCCCCCTCAAGTGGATAACTGCCTCGTCCATACTACTCGGCGCGGCGCTGGTCGGCCAATCGGGCAGGTCGCTCTTCGCCGAAGTTATTTGGCCTAGTTACCCTTCGCGGAAAATCCTAAGCTGGGAATAGTTCGTTAACAAACCTCCGCGCTGCCCTGCCCCGGCAAAACTCCACCCATACAAATAAAGGAGAAAACACCCCATGCCTCACGCCCAATTGCTGTCTCACGTCAACACCGACCTCGTCACTCGCGCCGAATTGCGCGCGTTGCCCGAGCCCGAAGTAACACGTACCTTCAAACCCATCCCGCATATCGAACTGGTCGACATGCTCGAACTCGTCCTCGGCCAAAACCAAATTCGCATCGAAGAGGAGCGCTTCGCCATTCGCCGCGACGGCTCCGTCCTCTTCGGCGTCCTGCAACTTGCCTACGGCGAGACCGAAGATGGACGGGCCGCTCTGGGCCTCCGCACCGCGAACAACAAAACCATGTCCATCCAGCTCTGCGCCGGACTCTCCGTCTTCGTCTGCGACAATCTCGCCTTTCGCGGCGACATGATCGCGCTCAAGCGCAAGCACACTTCCGGTCTCAATCTCCGGGGCGAACTCGCCGGGGCCGTCCTCCGATTTCAGGATCACTTCGGGCGCCTTGCAGGAGAGGTCGAACGGCTCAAAGTTCAGGCCGTCGCGGACCTCGAAGCGAAGGCACTCATCCACGACGCCTTCGCCGCGGGCCTCATGCCCCTCCGCTTCCTGCCCGAAGTCTCTCACGCGTATTTCGAACCCGAACTCCCCGAGTTCTCGCCGCGCACCGCCTGGTCGCTACATAACGCCTTCACCGGCGCCGCCAAAGACATGCCGCTCACCACGCGCCTCCCCGCGATCCAGGCCCTCGGCAAACTCTTTGGCATGACCGCGGACGCGAGCACCGAGCCCCGTCTTCTGCCGGCAGCCTAGCCCAACAAAGGAGCTCTAGCCATGCGCAAAGAAGACCGCAACGCGATCCTGCAAGCTGCCGCCCGGACCCTAGGCTGGCAGCTCTTCGCCGCTGCCGGGTACGGTCGTCTGCGAAACCGTATCAGCCTTGAAGAATTCGATCACGAACTGCGCTCCGCACTCCACCAATGGAGCGCGACCCACCGCAACCTCAAACTCAACCACGAAAAGGAGCAACAATGAACAACACAGAATCCACCCGTCCCTTCTGGCGCCAGGGGGACATCTTCTTTGTGAAACTCGATCATCAACAGGACTTTGAAAAAGCCACGCCCGTCAAGACCGGGGTCATCGCCCGCGGAGAACAAACCGGACATATGCACCGCGTTGCCCCCTCGTCACTGGCTGACGGCGCGGCCCTCGTGCTGCTGGAAGGTGCGATGTATCTCCAGTCTCGCGAAGCCGATGCCACCATCGTTCACGACGAACACGGTGCACTCCAACTCCCCGCGGGTATTTACGCCGTCGTCAACCAGCAGGAATTTGACGGCCTCGACTGGCGTCGGGTCCTCGACTAGCCGATGAAGGCCATCTCGAAAAACCGCAAAGCCGTGCGGGAAGCGCTGGCCCAGGAGGGCTGGCGCTTCTCCCTGGTCTCCTCGGTCGAGGAATTTCACCAGCACCGCGACGCCTGCCGAACGCTCGACCTGCCCGCCGGGAGCGAATCGGACAATCGCCTCCGCACCATTCGGGAGGTTCTTCTTCGGCCAATCCCCTGGGATTTCCGCCGCCAGACCTCCTCCCGCTGGTTGAGCTACATCTCAAAAGACGCCCGACGGCGTCTGCAGCCGCATCTGCCCATCGCGGCGGAATTCTGTCTCGCCCACGGTTTCATCTTCCTCGTGGGCGATATCTGGGCCGAACGGAATGCTGGCCGCTGGCGTGTCCACCGCCCAGACGGCCCGGCACTATTCCTAGAGGACCGGGAGTGTTACTTCTGGCGCGGTTGGCATGTGTCCGAAGAAACGGTAACGGACAAACCCACTGCCGAGCGGATACTGAAGGAATCGAACCAAACCCATCGCGAGGTGCTCTTGCAACGTATGGGCTTGGAGAACTTCATGCGCGAAGCGGAATTGAAGCCAGTCGATACGTTTCGCGATAGTGCGTTGCTCAAGGTAGACACGACGGAGACGCGCGGGCGATGGCGACAGGGCACATGGGAACAGACACCTCTTGCCCTCGCGTTTCTTAGAGTCGTCTGTCCGTCTACGCAGAAGACCTACTTCTTACGCGTAGATCCCGACGTTGAGAATGCCAAACAAGCCCTCGAATCCACCCTGCCCGGCTTCAACCGCGACTGGGCGCGCGACCTCGTCGCTGAAACCTGACCTGCCTCCCGAGTGCGCCGTAATTCCCCAGCAGCAACAAACAAGTTCCTTTCAATTTATTAACTCATCCGACCGCACAACGTTGCGGTCGTTTCTCTTCATGAGTGCTTCGCACGGCTCTTCGACCTAGCCGCGCCCGCATATCTCCCGTCTGCCTGCGGCAAGCATTACCCAAGCCTTCAAGAAGCTCTGCGTGACTTTCCGTTTCTTCCGTCCGCAATACCCCGAATAACCGAAAGGAGCTACCCGTGCAACCCGAATCTACCAGTCTCTTCTTCAAGGAAGGGACATCCGACAAGGAGTACCACGTTCAACTTGAAACCAAAGACGACGGCTGGATCGTCAATTTCCAATACGGCCGCCGCGGCTCGGCCCTGAATGCCGACTCAAAGACCTCCCGACCGCTCCCGTATGCAGAAGCAAAGAAAATCTACGACAAGCTACTGCGAGAGAAGATCGGCAAGGGTTACCGGCCTCTTGGCAACACCAAGTCCGCTCCCGTTGGGCAAGCGGACACGCAGCAAAGAACCGGCCTCGCCTGCGAACTTCTAACCCCCATCGAGTTGGAGGACGTCGCCAAGTACATCCTCGACCCCGCCTACTGGATGCAGGACAAGCGTGACGGGCAGCGGCGAATGGTCCAAAAGCTCGCCGATGGAACCATCATCGGCGTCAACCGGCGGGGAGTGACGGTCCCGCTGCCGGCGCCTCTCCATGCCGAATTGAAGAATCTCTCCGCGCGGACCTTCACACTTGATGGAGAAATCGAGGGAGATCGACTCGTCGCCTTCGATCTACTAGAGGCGGACGGCGATCTGCGCAAAGTACCTTACGAGGAGCGTTTTACCCGGCTGCTACGGGAACTGTCGCAAGCCGAGCTTCCATCCGGCCACGGATTGAATTTCATCTTGCCGGTGCCCACCTGGCGCACCCGCGCGGAGAAAGAGGCGGGACTGCAGCAGCTTTATGCCACGAAAGCCGAGGGAGTGGTCTTCAAGCGCACCAAAGCCGCGTATGCGGCTGGTCGCAGCGGCAGTCATCTGAAATTCAAGTTCACAGCCACCTGCTCAGCCCGAGTCCGTACTGTCAACAAGAAGCGCAGTGTCGGACTTGAGCTTCTGGACACAAACGGCACGTGGCTCAGCATCGGCAACGCATCGGTCTCGGCGCGGCATGACATCCCTAACGTCGGCTCACTCGTCGAAGTCCGCTACCTGTATGCCACTGCCGGCCGCCAGCTCTATCAACCGGTGTATCTGGGTCCCCGCGAAGACATCAGGGAAGAAGAGTGCTCGCTCTCTCAACTCAAGTTCAAGAAGAAGGAAGAGGAAGAGGAAGACCGGTAAGTGCTGCTCTCGCTCCCCCTCTCCAGACAACAACCATTTCCTAACTCCCGTCGCATCTCGCGGCGAGACTTAACAAAGGAGAATCCCCGAAATGTCTGCCACCGCTACATCCCCATTGCCCGAAAAACCCGCTTTACCGGTTCTGCCATGTCCGAATTGCAGCGAGAACCTTCTCAAGGAGGGCTTCTACAATTCCTGCACCGAAACCCAAACCCTGCGGGAGGATAACTACACCTACATCGTGGGCGACCATCTGTATGTCGATCACGACGAAGATAACTACAACACGATTGACCACCAGTGTGATCTCGAGGCCCATTGCCGTGCCTGCAACACGCTCCTACCCTGGGCGCTCTACCAAATCCGCGAACTCGACGGCGCCAGTCTCGCCGAAGTCCCAGGCGTGATCGCCATACTCATGGCAGAGCTTCAGGAAACCCCGCCCAGTGCCCAAGCGCAGATTTAGCTTCCGCCCCCAGGGGCGCACCGGCGCCTGCGAAGCCGTCTTGTTCGAGGTTGTCGGCGACGATGGACCGGGCGAACAAACACGCACCGCGCGATTCGCCGCGCAAAGCGTCCACGAAGTCGTCACCTACCTGCGTCACCGAGATCCCGAATTCCGCATCTCATCCGTGCAGCAAGTCGGCTTGGTCGTGCTGCTCTCCGGCACCCCGCTCAATTGAAACGCGTGCAGTCTAGTTCCTTCCTCAGAGCCGATATCACTCGGCTCTTTTTCGCAAACTGGTACGACAAGAGTGTTTGGCTAGCGGAAGAAAAGGGACGAGTCTAGTTTTCAGGGAAGGCTGAATAAGTAGTCATCGCAGATCGGCTGGTCCGGTTATCGGCCAAAGCGCTATAGAACTTTAGAGCATTGACAGTTCACGATGCCGACTGGTCGGCACTAGTGCCGAAGATCCGGCACTTACCAGCAGAAAAGTCCATGTTCAGAGGCACATATACGAATGGCAATCCCCCTGCATCACTCATTCTGCTGGGCGGCTTGCCGCCCGGCTTGCTGTATGGACTTGCACGCCGGGCTGAGGGGTGTCATCGCAAGCGCCCAGCAACGAGAGGCATGAAACACATTATGATGTCCCCGAGAGACGAGACCGAAGAAACACTGCTGGCCGAACTGAACGCTATCGAACGATGGGATGATGACTACCACTTGAAGAGCGAGAACGATCACTTCGAGCAGGAATCCTACGGTCTGCGGCAAAAGCGTCGGAAGGAAATTTTGCACGCCATTAGCACCGCACGGCAGGCGAAGAACATCTAGCCGTTGACTGGGCTCTCTGGGCTTTTGTTGCCTGGGCCCGTAGCCTTTCATCCAACTTTTCTCTCAGATTCCCTGACCGAAGTGAACACGGGGCGATAGTAACGTCGTCGGCATTTCTGGCAGCGGACTGGACGCACGAGTACCAGCGGAAGAAACAGTCTCTCGAGCGGTCTTCGACGGGACCGTACGGCAACATCAGCGCCGCAGTTGGGACAGCGGAATTGCCAGAGCATGGGAATCACCGAAACTTTTGTGCACTATCTTGAACCCGACGAGCCGTGACCCAGCTTCGCCTCGAAGAAGTGGAGTTACGCAACATCGTGACCCGCGCTTTGAAGTGGTCTCGCGATCCACTGCTTGCGTACGTGTTCCACAAACAACTGCCTGCTAGCATGATCATCATGGGCCGTGTTTATCGAAAAGTGAGAGGCCTTTAGAGATTTTTCCTGAGCTTGCAGCAAGGCGTCGAGGAGGGAATCGGCTTCAGCGATCTCCAACATCCGATGTGGCCCCAGCCATAGCATGTACACGCCCGGAGATGGTGGAGCTTTCTTAACCTCAGCTTCCACCAGCGGATACAAGGTATTGTCAGAAATCATTTTTGAGCACCCCCTGATGTGAGAGAAGCATAGCACTCCTCCTTCCTCCTTCCCAGCGTAGGAGTCGCGCTTGAGAAAATCCGCGCGGAATTCTCCCACGCGCAACTGCACCAAACTTGGGCAGTTGACCCGGCAAGGACCCCAAGCGTAGGTTTGCGTGCAGGAGAGTCACCTCATGAACGATGACACTGCAAACGAACCCCGGCAGATGTCGACAAGCGATCCACAAGAGCTCGAACACAGGATCCGCCAACGCGCGCAGGCGCTTTACGAGCAACACGGCCGGGAAGACGGGCACGACCTGGACGACTGGCTGCAGGCAGAAAAGGAAATTACCGGAAGCAAGGCCCGCGCCGCTTCCGCCTAACCACGCACCACGTCCACCATAAATGAAGGCGACGGATGCCGGGTCCAAGCGGAGCGTTATTAGCACCCAACTTCTGAAGAAATAGCGGCACTCTCCGCCCGTTGTCTCACTTGTGGTGCTGCTTGGTCTGTTTGATGGCCTCTTCTCGTGTGGATTCAGCCATACGCGGCTCATCCATTTCCTTCTTGACCCGAGCGAGTATCGCTTCGTTGGATTCTTGCTTCGGTTCGTTTTTACGCATACTTGCACGATGTCACGAGTCCAAGGGGAATACAAGTCAATATGGAACAGGGCTGGCAGTTTCAGAATTCTTGTTCAGACCGAGCAGTTTCGAACAGTTTGTACCAATCTGCGAAATGTACCATCCTCAATAATGAAGCGATGTCTCTCCTTATTATGCGGTCGGACTATCGAAGACGAACAGTGTCAGAAGATCGGCGGAGGGTATAAGGCAGTGAAGTTCAGATTTTTACTGTTTCTCTGAATGGAGCCAACATTTTATCTACGCCGATCCAGAGTCCAACATCATGAACGCTCAGAGGAACACTACGCTTTGGGCGCTAAAGTCATTGGGTATAGACTGCCAATCGCACTGCCGTCGAGCACGACTGAACGGTTACGGTTGAAGGCCGCTGCTCTGGCCTCTGGGAAAGAAAAAAAGGAAAATGACCCATATCAATATGGCGACACCCAAAATGCGTCAGTCTTTTGGCTTCTCGAAGCCTTTGCCCCCGACCTAATCACGCAAATTCGTGACTCGGTTTGTTGAATCCCACACCCAGCCGGATTTAAGAAGGTCGCCTCGAAGTTCGTCGACGCCCTGCGGACCCATTTCTCCGGCCGAATCTAGCGATTCGTCGTGGCCCCAGCACCCACCGCAGGGCTACTCTAATCCCGGCGGCCCGGACGATCCACCCGCCGCCGATTTCCGCATGAGCACACCAAAAAACCGCCTCCCGACCCGCAAAATCCGCGACCCAAGCCTCACGAAAAATGCGTGACCTGACCACGCAGAATCCGTGACCCAAAACATCCAAAATCCGTGACCCAGGCCCGGCGCTTATTCCGGAGCCGTCATCTTTTCCGGGGGAACAAATCGCCCACGCGTTGCGTATCTAGGACAACGAAGGGGATTCTCGCGGGCAATATCTTTACAAGATTTCACACGCCCAAGGCGTGACATCCGCTTCGCAAGCGCGTCTATAAACACAGGTGGGAAGGAGCCAGCGATGTTTAAGATCAATGTCGAGAAAACCGCAAACGTAACGGTCGTACGCTGCATCGGGCGATTGACGAGTGGCGAAGCCGCGAGCATGCTGAGAAACGCGCTCGTGTCGGCAAAGAATACCCCCATGATTTTCCTCGACCTGTCCGACGTCGAGGGTCTCGACGCCGGTGGCGTCAACGCGCTCGTCTCGCTGCGTCAGTGGACCGTCAGCCGAGGTATCACGGTCAAGCTGGTCAATCCTTCGACCTTCGTGCGCGAAACATTGACACGGTTCCGCCTGGACCACCTATTTGAGATTTCCTCGTTCTCGGACGCCCTCGTAGTCCTTGCCGGCCGCGAGTGCTGTCATGGCACTGCCGCCCACGTTGCCTGAAGTAATTCCCAACGGACTCAACGAGCCTCCGCCGGAGTCTGGTGCACCGCCTCTATATAGAGGATGACCGCCCGTATCACATCCGCAAAGGAGGATGTCTCCAGATCCCAAGGCAGGTCGATCAATAGCTTCCCATTCTCTTTTGCACCCGCCAGTGGCGGTTCGACGAAAACGCAAGGCAGGTGATTGGGATACACATCCATCTGCGCCGCTACCGTAACGCGATACTCCGAGCCCGACCTTGCCACAATGCCTCTGAATCCGAAAAACGGCGCCTCCGCAAAAGACTGAAATAGAGAAAA
Source organism: uncultured Acidobacteriaceae bacterium (assembly GCA_963735545.1). Classification (GTDB taxonomy): domain Bacteria; phylum Acidobacteriota; class Terriglobia; order Terriglobales; family Acidobacteriaceae; genus PALSA-270. The sequence goes on along the minus strand of CAVTLU010000022.1, from coordinate 11,901 downwards.
TCGCTGTTCCACCAGCCGACACTCCTCCCGCCAGCGCTCCAACATCAAACCGCGGCACCAATAAAGCCACACCACGTCGTCAGCCACGAAGCCACCCAGGGCCTAATTCATGCGATCTCAGAGCCAAATCCCACCGGCGTAACACGCAATATCCGTGACCCAAGTCTCACGAAAAATGCGCGACCCAGTCACGCAGAATCCGTGACCCGAATTTGACAGACTCAGCGCTGCATTATTCACTGAAAAGGTAGCCTTGCCTTGCCTTGCCCTGTCCTGCACCAACTAACCCTCCACCAGATGTCAGCCAGCATACCGCCCCCAAACCCAGCTTGCCCCGACTGCGGATGCAAGCGCACCGTCAAGAAAGGCAAACGCCGCAATCGACTGCAGACTTTGCAGATATATCGCTGCACCGAATGCCTGCACTGTTTCACCGGAGCCTCCGGCAAGAACAAAACATACCCCCTGAGGCTCATTCTCGAAACCATCTCAACCTTCGACCTCGGTTACTCCATAACCGAGACCCAACAGCTTCTGCGCAAGCGCTTCCACCAAAGCATCCCCGAGCGCACCATCAGTTCCTGGATGACCGAATACCGTCAGTTCGCAACCTACTCTCGTCTCCGAGCACAGGCCCGCAAACTCTGCCCGGCCGAGGCGATCGTACGGAGCCACACGTTCCATCACCAGCAGGTGTATCGGTTCCAAGTGCATCGAGCCAAACTCGAACTCCTGACTGAAACAGGCGCAGACACTGCCGACTCACTAGCACCTCTTAAAGGCTACCTGGCTAGCATCGAATCGCACTTCCCGCACCATCTCTTTCAAGCAACCCAGCATCGTTCGTCCAAGTTTCCGGCTGAACTGCGGCCCCCCGTCACGCGCAAGGAAAATCACGCCACCCGCACCGCAGCTCTCGTCTTGCCGACTGCGCCCAACAACAAGAAGCGCCACGAGACCCTGCAGCGCTTCATGCTCATCAACGATTCCGTGACGGTCGCGGTAGAGGTTCCTGTCTTCCTTACCCGGGACGACATCGCGTACTACCACCGCAGCAGGTTCAGTCTCAACTTCCAGACTGAGGTCATCACCGGACACATCGATTTCTTGCAGATTCGCAACGGCTACATCCACATCCTCGACTACAAACCAGATGCGCACAAAGAAACTCATGCACATGTGCAGCTGACGATCTACGCGCTGGCGCTCGCCCGCAGGACTTTACTCCCAGTGAAATACTTCAAATGCGGCTGGTTCGACGAAAAGAACTACTTCGAATTCTTCCCTTTGCAGGGGGTCTTCACACAAAGGAGCTAACCCAAGGAGCCAGAACTCCTACTCCAGCACCGCGCGGCCGGTGTTTTTCTTGTCTTGCGCTACCCAGCGCGGTGGAACAGTCCGGGCGCCAGCTATTGACAACTCGTTTGTTTTGTTGTAGTTTAGAGGAATGTCGCCCGATAATAAACGACTTAAGAAGCCCCAATCACCGATTGGGGCTTTTTGCTTATGGTGACTTTAGAAAGATTTTAACTTTTCTTTATTTTTCCTTTAACTACCCCGAAAAGTTCGCTTTCCACCGAAGTTTTTGCCGCTATTCGTCCGTCTTCGTTTTTCTTAACCTGAGACTAGATGCCTCGCAGGCCAACTCCACAACTGAATAATCTCTGGATTGCTCGCAAGCGTGTCGGCCTCGGTCAAAAGTCCGTCGCGAGGCTGCTGGGGCACACCAGCAGGTCGGTGATCTCAGAGTATGAGAAAGGGAAGCTCCTGCCGAGTCTGCCCACGGCTTTGCGCTTGTCGGTTGTGTACGACCGTTCAATTGCGGAGCTCTACCCGGACCTTTACCGCCAAATCCAAGAAGAAATTCAAAGTGTCAAGAACAAATCTTTACCCATTAACCGGGCCGCGCGATAGCGCACCAACCCATCTATGACCCATTCTTCCAACAAACGCATACTGGCTGTAGATCCTGGTATGCAGTACCTCGGGGTCGCCGTCCTGCAGGATGAAGATCTTATCTGGTACGGGATCAAGACGTTTCCGGGCTGCAATGCCTCCGAAACACGACTTGCGGCACAGCAGTACCTCGCGGAAATCCTTCGGAAATACCAACCCACGATGCTTGTGGTAGAAGAGCCCTTCTACGCGCAGTCGCTTCTCAGCGACCATCTCAAGAAACTGACGCAGGTGATAAAAACATGGGGCAAGTGGAAGGGTCTTATCGTCCGCAGCTACACACCACCGGCTGTGAAAGCATTTTTCTGCCGAGATCAGAAGACGAAACAGTCCCTCGCTGAGGCGATGATCGACAAATACCCATTCTTGAGGCGCTATCTCACGAATCTCCCCTGGAGCAAGCGTTACTGGTTCCATGTCTTTGATGCGGTGGGCCTCGGCCTGATGTGTGTAAGAAAGATAGGTCGGGAGAAAGCCTCTCCCCGAATGGCATCGGACATTCGCGTTTAAAAAGGGGACACGCGTTATCACCAGGATCCCCAGCGCATGTCTCGAGATGCCGGAGGGTTCGGGGAGAGGCTTTCTTCAGACTGGCTGTGCAGATGAGGCGAATCACCTAAATACGCAACCAGTTTTATGTCACTGACACGCCAATATCTTGTCTATATACGAGCTGACACGCTAGACCAAGCCACGGAAGAGGCCCTCCACCTCACCTATTGGTTCTTGACGCGGGCACTGCAAGAACACCGCTCTCACGGCCAAAATGGAGATTACGAAGCCTTTGCGGTGGGGGTTCTAGCCCTCCTTCAGCGGTACCGGCACGTTTACACCACCGCTGAAAACGATCTACGAGAGTTCGAGTAGGCACCTTGTTTGCGGTTGGAGCAGGGTGGTTATGGACAGTCAAAAATCGCTTTCGTAAGCGCTCCCGAACTAATCCAGCCGCAGTAATGAGGCGAATTCTTGGAGCAGGGTAGCAGAGATTTTCCCCCTGAAACGCCTCACATCGCCCTCGGTGAATACCCCTACCTATGCGACAGCTGCAGGCACGACATATTTTGCTTTTCCGGATCTTTCGGGATCACTGCCCCTTCTTAACCAGGAGGCAGATTGAGCGAATTTGGACCCTGCCCACCAACACCACGAACAAGGACCTACTGTGGCTGTGGTCGGAGAAGTACCTGCGGCGCCGGTATCGGGCGGATACGTTCGGACATTTTCAAACTCCGGTGTACTACTTGGGCGAACTGGGCTGGCAAGTGGCGGGCAAACCTACGGAGCAGTACAAAGCGTATCGCCTTCAGATCGAGCAAAGGTCAGAACACCGTCTGGACCATACGCTGATGATCTATGACGTAATTCTCAAATTCCTGCTGGAATCAACCGTGAAACGAGTTATCCCCAGTGAGGACAAGTTTTGGCAAGAAGCGATTGATTTCGGAAACATCCCGGATGCGTGGATTCAGTACGCGGGCGGAGCGGCATTCATCGAAGTCGATCGCGGGACCGAGCGGCCCATCGTGTTGGAAAGGAAGTTTGAGAAGTATGTCGCCTTTAAAGAGTCGGGACGATACAGCCGACTTTTTCCGGATTGTGCGTTCAAGGTTCTCGTTTTTACCACGACCGAGGAGCGAATCGAATCATTGGAGCAGCGCACCCGGTCGGATGATATCTGGTTTTGCGTGATGGGGGAGTTTCTGCGAGAACCATTGGACCATGAACACTGGTTCGCGCAGTTGGGTTTCTATGCTTTATTTCCTGATCCACAAAAAAATGTGCAAGAACTGCCATAAGCTGACGCACAAGGACGTGCTCTTTTGCTGGTTTTGTGGATGCTCATTTGATCTTCGCATCTGCGCGTCCGGTCACAAGAATCCGCCATGGGTTCAGTACTGTCTCACGTGTGGCAAGAATCGGACGCTCATGTCTCAACCACACGGTTCAAAGAACTTGTCCTTCGTAAGGCATCCAGAAAGAAAGTCCACCTACCTTCCGGGACGTCGCCGTATCGACTACGCATTCGGCTGGCTCGCAGTCTCCCTTGGGGTCGCCCTCTTAGTCGTTGCGGAATTATTTCTCCTCGGCTTTTACTAATCTTCAGTGATTTCCAAACGAGGGGCGCACTCTCCCGTCTTTACCCTTCATATTTTTCAGAAATATGGTTGAGCTTCCATTGAAACCCCTCCATCAAGAATTTATGGGTTATTCCCGCTTTACCCGCCAGGTCTCAGTCAATACGCTTCGCGGCTATCAGAATGCCTTTGACCTTCTGCTTAAACGCTATCCCGATGTCACGACCGCAACACTCTCTCCCGAGCTATTAACCGGCTTTTTTGAATGGCTGCAGACGCGAGAACGAATCGTGGGTCGGGGCGCGATCCGCCAGGGAGTGAAGAAAACCACGATCGCGACATATTGGATAAAACTCACCAAGTTTTTCAGTTGGCTTGTCCTGAAAGGATACGTCACAGCCAATCCCTTGAAGGATAAAACTCTGGAATTCCCGCGGATCCGTTATGACGATCGGAAATATCTCGAACGCAAAGACATGAAGAAAATACTGAGTGCGGTAGCCGCGACCACTCAATGGCAGAGCGACCTCATTCGGGCGAGGAATGTCGCTCTCATCGCGGTGGCCCTGTATTGCGGCCTACGGCGTACCGAACTACTCTCCTTGCACGTCAGCGACATTGATCTGACTCACGGCAGGCTTATCGTCCGGGCCGAAACGTCGAAATCGCAAATGTCCCGCACGATTCCCCTCAATTCCGAGGCTCGCCAATCCCTGAGCAAATATCTTGACGAGCGTTCCCGCTCCCCGATTGTCTATACGACTCCCTTTCTTTGGGTTACCAGGCACAAGAACGCGCCCCTCAAATCCCAAGGCTTGCGGTACTTGGTAAAGGTGCTTTGCGGAGAATCCCAAGTGAAATTCCATTTGCACCAACTGCGCCATACATTTGCCGTGAACTTCCTTCATAGCAGCGGTCACAGCTCATTCAAACTTCAGGGCCTCCTCGGGCACCGCAGTATCGTATCTACCGCCGCTTACACCAGATGCCTCCCGCCGGAGATAGTTCGGGCGGATCTGGAGCGAATGGCTGATACGGACAACATGGTGTGATAGCGGGCCGTCTTTGGCCCGAGCCTCCCAGCGAGTGCCTTCACGCGCCCGCGGTTCGGCAGGCAAAAAACGCTCTTCGCAGAGCGTTTTTTCGTTGCGGCCCGGCTGGAATGTGAAAGAAGTCAATTCAACGGATGCTTATGTATTTGCGACCGCAGATGCTCCACTGAAGCGGACAAATAAATGGTGGTCGTTTTAATATCCGAGTGCCCCATCATTTTGGAAAGGCTGTAAATATCGCACCCGCCTTCGAGCATGAGGGTCGCAAACGTATGCCGTAGCAAGTGCGGGTAAAAATCGATCCCGGAAGCTTCTTCAAGGTCTTGGACAAGGTCACGCAGCGATGTTACGGAGACTCCATTGTTGTCCCGCCAAGACGTGAAAAACTCCGGACAGGTCTTCCCAGCTTTACCGCGCTCGACGACGTAGGTCTGGAGGATTCCCGCCAGAACACCGGTGATTGGCACGATTCGATCCTTCGAGCCTTTGCCGCAGGATATGAATAAGGCGAGATTCACCAAATCCACCTCCGCAAATTTCATCCGGAGGAGTTCCTTTTTTCGGAGTCCGGCAAATATGAACGTGGCTATGATCGCATGGTTGCGGATTCGAACGAAGCGATTCGGAGAAGGGGAGTTGTAGGCGACTTCCAGCAGCCGCAGGGCTTCCTGTCGCGTGAGCTTGCGGGGAATTTTCTGCGCGTTTTTGGGAAGTTCAACATCTGCAGCGGGATTTGCTGCTAAGCGCTTTTCTCGAACGCACCAGTCGAAAAAGACTTTCAGCGATTTGTGGTAGGTACGACAGGTTGCCGGACTCCAGTTACGACGGCTGCGGCCTTCGAAGATCCAACCTCGGACCACGTCTGGTGTCGCCTCTTCGATCTCAACGACACCGCAGTGGTTAAAAAAAAGCCGCAAAGCGTTGCGGTTGCGCCGAACAGTATCCGGCGAAAACCCTCGCGTATGGAGGGTGTAGGAGTGGAAGTTCTCCTCGAGCACATGAATCGGCATGCGTGATAACCGCGTGCCGCGCAAAAAGAGATCCGTTCAAGCCCTTCTCCCTCTGGGAACTGCTCCAAGGCAGGGCCTTCGAGCGGGGGAAAGTGGCTACATAGTGCAAAAATAGTCCGCCCACCAGGAGTCGAAGCTGGGACCATCTCCTTAAGAGGGAGCTGCTCTGCCAATTGAGCTACGGGCGGGTGTATATTTTGGCTCTGTGTAAATAAGTTTGGACAGGGGAGGAGTTGAAACTGGAAGGCAAAACTAGGAGCACATCCCTGCCAAACTTTGGTTGTGAAGAGATCTCGATCCGCGCGGAAAAACGGTAGGTTAGGTTAATGCGACGCATCATACCTTGAGTCTCTTGCGGTATCAAGGCCGAGGTGTGAAGAATGGAAGAATGCGGCTCCGCTGTCTGTTGGTGTGTTGAGGACAGGATCATTTCTTTTTAGATTTGATTTCTGGACGTTTTAGTGGTGGAATCGCCGCATTCTTATGCGGATATGAGTGAAAGTGCCAGAAAGCTTCACGTGTGTGTTTCTTTCATCGACATTTCCCTCTAAACAAGCCACCACACGAAACGGTACGGATGTCAATTTCTAGAGTCGGTACGGACGTCGCATAAGCATACGGTTTTCTACGGTGTTGGGTGGATCGAACCTCCACGCCGTAGCGAACGGTGGGCTGCAGCGGCGGCAAAAGCCGTGAGTGTTGGTCGGGGGACTCTAGAGCCCGACTCGTTTCCGAGATCGCAACTCGGTTCACTTCAGGGCAACGAAAAGCATACAACGGTCACGTTCTTTTTGGAGTGGCCGTTTTATGTTTCCTAATACTTCTGCCGGGGCCATCGCCCCGGTGCCAACCGCGCTCTTGGCGTCTCCCTTTGCGGCGGAATCCGAGCGCCAGGCTACCTTGGGCGAGCTCATGCCGTATTTTCTCGGCTACGGCAAGCTCGAGCTTCGCTGGGCGTCCGGAACGCTCGAGAAATATGAAGACGCGATGAGCTGGGTCATCCGCGCATATCTTGGCTGCGTTGAAGGCCTTCTTGCGCTTCTGCCAGCTTGCCGTGGGGATCCAAACCATGGACGTGCGGCAGATCCGCTTTCCTCGCATCCCGAAGCGCGAAGTAGTGTTTCTGACGCCTTATGAGATCCAGCAATACGTCGCGGCGATTCCGGTCCGCACGGGGCCGCGCTCGTTCGATCTGAAGTGGCTCTGTTTCCGGGCGCTGGTGGAAGTACTCCTTGGCACCGGCATGCGGATCTCGGAGGCCTTGTCGCTGGAGCGCTCGTCCATCAACTTCCAGACGGGGGAGGCAACGATCATCGGCAAAGGCAACAAGGAGAGGGTGGTGTTTTTCAGCCCGCGGTCGCTCGGCTGGGTGAAGGAATACGTGACACGGCACCAGGACGATGGCGACGCCCTTTTTGCGACGGGACGGCGTGGCAAGGGCTTGGCGCGCGAGACGGCGCATGCCTGGTTCCGGCGCTTTCGCGTGTCAATCCGCTTTCCCAAACCGGTGACCGCGCACATGCTACGGCATACGGTAGCCACTACGCTCCTTTTCAACGGCTGCCCGATAGGGCATATTAAGGAGATATTGGGTCACGACCGGCTAATTACTACCTGCAACTTCTATTTGGGTGTCGACAAGCGGGCGGCGAAGAAGGCGCATGGGGAGCACTTGGATTATGACAACATCAACGACGATTGAAACGACAAAAGGCACATGGTCGAAAGGGCCGGCTGACGGCCCGATGAGCCGGTTGGGCTCACTCTTATGGCACAAAATCTGGTTGCCTCAAGCTAGCTGTGCGCCACTTATGTGCTTGATTGGCGCGCTGGGCAGGCGACCTCGTTTCTCGCAGTTAACTACAAGGCCCCTCTATGACTTCGTCAGGTAATTCAAAACGCTACGTAGAACATGACTTTTTTGCAGCCACTTCTCTTTTTCTTGTTCACAATGTCGGGGCGACATTGTTGTGTAGTCACAAGCAACTTGAAGTAGGTTCGATTCGAGTTCGACTGCCTGAGCGGCAGACCCAACTATTCTCGGCGCGTGGATGCAGTGACAACGCTCTTGCAGGATTATTCTGGACTCTCGCGAACGGAACGATTCGTTCAGGCGTGCGAATACAACTACGAGGTGCAATGCCTCTACGATATCACTGTTGGTCAAGCGTCGGCGGCCCACAATAGACACTCTCCATCTGTTTCACTGAACTTGTAGAGCAGACTCGCCGGAATGATGACGCAGTTGTTCAACTATCAACGATCTAAATTGAAATCAAAATTGATGGTTGTTGTGCGAAGCGGCTGCCTGAAACAGCTAAGCAATCGAAATAGTTCGCGGCTGCCCGCCGCATCCACAGCCGCCTTGATAAGAATCGGACTTCTCCGATCCGCCCGAGCGCCCACCACCGATTCATCAGGCGAGACTTCGACAACAACTGAGATCATTCCTTGCATGCGGGCTTGCCTCGCGAGCGATGGATATGTTGGTTGGACGTGCCTCACAGGTACAAGAGGGGGTGCCGAAAGAACTGTGGAGGTCGATGGCGGTGGTGCGTATGACCACTGCCGATTCGTCATCGGCGCAGGCTGGGGGTTTGTGTAAGGCTCTGGCCTTCCGATAGGCGATCGCGGGACAGGCGGTGACAGGACGGTCAACAACGGTCTGGGCAAGACCATTCTTGTCGTCGTCGGTTTGTTATGGCGCTTGCCTTGGGACCAGCGCCGCAAAGCGAAGATGCCACAGCCTCGCTACGTTCCGCGATCGCGCCCACCACCTGTTGGTCCGGAGAGAACTCGTCGGCTCCAGTTGTTTGTCGACACGCTCCTCGCCTTTGATCCGTTGAACCTGGAGTCAGTTGCCTGGATCGCCGAGCGCAAGAACGTCCTCAGCAAGTTCTTTTTTCCTTTAGCTATCGCCGCCAGTGTTGAATGCAATCACTCTGCCAACGTGAGACGACAATATCGAGCCTCAGTAGAACGAAACATCTCCCCTTGTCGGTATGTCAACCTTGCCTCGCAGCCTGAGATATATACTCAGCCTGAACGATGTCCCGAGCGATATAATCTAAATCATCAAACAGCACACCACCGGTAATCCCCATCAGCGCAAGGTCACGAATAATGGATGATTGGCGATCTCGCACTAGGTATTTCTTCATTTTGAGCTTCATCGATGGATTCGACTCGCTCCAGTCGATCAAGCATGCGCCAAATCCCTGGTAGGTAAAGCACCCCGCTTGTCTGGAGATTCTGCGGGCGAAAAATGAGCTCGTATCTAGAAATCGAAATGCAATCCCGTCGTCTCTAAGGACGAGATCAGTGTTGTCCAGTCCCGTTGTTGAGGTCAAATCGCCTACCTCCATCGCGTGGACACAGAACTCTACGTCCATTTCCTTGCGAGCACTACCATTTGCTACGGCAAAATATGCCGCTATATACGGAGAATGCGTCCAGTCAAGTAGAGCTGTCGGCAAACCGTAATGTTGTGCAAGAGCCATCTGTTGCACCTCGGTAAAGTTGCCATAATCAACTTCAGCCGTTTCCGAAGCGCGTCGAACAAATCGGTTGAGCATTTGCTCAAGAGGCCTCATTGTAAAGGGCGTCCCAACTCCATAGGCGCCACGAAAAAAGCGGCCGTAAGTAGTCATGAGGGGCCAGGACGGATTGGCATGGCCCCGGTACACCCAGCGTTCATTGGCTCGCTCCGCGTTCTTCGCAACCTGCAGTTGGTAATTTGCGAACGTCATATCGACTTGAAAACCGGTTGGTTCATCTGTTCATACCTTTGCATCTCTCCCATTGCGCGCACAATCATTTCCTCGTGAGATCCAATCCGGAGTGGATTAACTACGGCCTCATCAGAAACGATGGTGGGTTGCCCATTCATACAAAAGGCCAACCGCCGATGGAGGTTGCCCCCGCTCGCATATGTGCAAATAATCCAATTTGATGAGAAGAACAATGAGAGCTCTCTAATGGCTTCACCATCCGGAAGTTGCTTTCCATGAAGTAGTCCAAGGTAATCAAAAGTACTCATATTGCCGATTACTGCGTAAAGAGAAACCCCGATTAAACACTCCCGCAGAACAGAAGCATTGATCCGATCCACTCCACAATCCTGAAGCACATCGAACGCGACTGACTTATGGTTGATGTCTAGCAATATGCGGGCGCCTGAAGAGTTCAAGTGCTGAATGAACGAATGTATCTCATCCGTAACAAAAAGCTTTTGAACAAATAGATATGAAGCAAGGAATATATAATCTCCTGAACCGAGCGCAGAAAGAACAAGAGCCTGTTCAAGGCTGGTTTCGTCGTAATCGTTCGCATTATTTCGCTTATCCCATACGCATTGAAATGGGAGTGAAAAGTCACCAGTTGGCGTTAAGTTAACTTCTCCGGTTGCTTTAGCTTCGTGTTCACCGATTAGCGAGTAGATATTCCCAGCCCTTAGGGCTCGAAGAATGGACGCACCCTGTGGGTCGCGCCCGACCTTGCCAAATACTATTGGCTCAAAGCCAGGTGCGTCTTTTAGGGCCACCGCGACATGATAGGCGGTGCCTCCAATAGAAGGTTCACGAAGCATAGTAAATCTATCAATGTTGAGGTCACCAACTACGAGAACTCTTGGTCGGCCTAAATGATCGACGGGGTGAAACGCGTCTCCGGTCCGAACCTGTTCAACCACGCGATTAATCCGGCTTCCAAGCATTACAGTCCTTCCTTCATGCCAGAAGTGTTTTCGGACCGTGATGCCCGCTTTTTCGATTGCCTCAGTCTTGGCCCGATTAATTGAGATCAGATCGACGGAGGAAATACCATAGTGGCGAAGTATTTCAAGCGCGATTGAGTATGTTCTCCAGTCGCGACGATCGCTAAGTAGCTTTCCAGCTATGCCGAGTGCCATGCCCTCCTGGCGGAGATAAATCAAAAGGCCGCTACCTGCGTCTTGAATTTGTGTGAGAGAGGATTGGATCTGATGAGCGCAGTCACACGTTAATTCGGCAAATACATGACTTATGCACTCTGACTGGATACGACATAGCACTCCATGTTCTTTGCCCGGGATGTCGGGAGTGTGCAGTACGATAATGTCGGCCCCATTGATAGCGAACACATCCACTTGAAAAATGCCGTATTCAGTTTCCATCTGCGCGCTGCTGTTTGGGCCGAGGAATTCGGGGATCATGATACCTTTCGAATCGAGGCGGACGTGGTTTCCACCTCTAAGTAGCCCTGGTAGGTGACCGAAACTTTAACACAACACCATATCCCCGTCCAGGGCGAGTCTCTTCCCCCAAGACAAGATTGAGCGGCGTGGAGCAGGCTGACCTTAGCTCGCAATCGAGCCCGATTGATACGTTCTCCGACCTCTTCGTGCGCGCGCCGTGGAACATTCGCAGGGGCAGCATCCGGCCGCGGTCTCGATTCATGGGTCCGGGCCGCGTCTACCACAACACCTTGAACGTCGCCACCGCCGCTACCAACGCCAGCGGCTTCACCACGGCCAGCCAGCCGCCGAACATCCTCGCCGTGGATTACAACATCGACTACGAGCACATTCCTTCTGCCCGCAACAATCCGCAGAACGCCATGTTCACCTGGGGCCCGATCATGGACTTTGGCGCTACCACCTCGCTCGACGCGCCCAAGCCGACTCTGGCGTACACGATCCCCAATTTCCGCGCCAACGAATGCGCGCAGTTGTAGAGGCGGTTCGGGTCGCAACTGCAATACTTCACCTCCGGCTCCGCTCCCGTCAGCATTAGTGGCCCCGACAAGAATGGGTACTCTTCTACGCCTCCA